>JBDSNQ010000207.1:0-5420 GCA_039915275.1 Sphingomicrobium sp. | reverse complement strand
TCATTACCGTTGAGTCGCACAGCCCGGAGGCGCGCGCCGGTGCCTCATGGCGTGCAATCCGCGGCTCTTCAAGCACAGCTTGGATGAACGCAGGTCGACTCGCGGCGAACTACGCCGCGTCGACCAGCACCAGCTCGGCGTCGTCCTCGGCTTCGATTCGCACTGTGTCCTCGCCGGTGATGGCGACGCCGTCGCGGGGTTGCGCCGCGACGCCGTTGACCCGGACGCGGCCGCTCGGGACCAGATAGAGGTGGCGGCCGGGCGCGGCGTCAATCTCGATCGCCTCGCCGGCCTTGACCGTCGCGCCAAGAATCCGCGCGTCCGCGTTGATGGTCAGCGCGCCGTCAGCCGCGTCGCCGCTGGCCAGCAGCTGGAATTTCCCGTCGCGGGCATCCTTTGGGAAGGGCTTGGCGCCCCAGCCGGGCTGCGCGCCTGGCCGGTCGGTCTCGATCCAGATCTGGAACAGCGTCGTGTCTTCGTCCTCGAGGTTGAACTCGGCGTGGGTGACGCCGGTGCCGGCGCTCATCACCTGGACGTCGCCAGCGCCGGTGCGGCCGGTGTTGCCGAGCGAATCCTGGTGGGTGATGGCGCCGGTGCGGACATAAGTGACGATCTCCATGTCGCGGTGGGGGTGCGGCGGAAAGCCCGATTTGGCGGCGATCTGGTCGTCGTTCCAGACGCTGATCTTGCCCCAGCCCATGCGTGCGGGGTCATGGTAATTGGCGAAGGAGAAATGGTGGCGGGCATCGAGCCAGCCGTGGTCGGCGTGGCCGAGCGAAGCGAAGGGGCGGATGTCGATCATGCGCCTGAAATGGCGCGGCTTGGCGCGGCTTCAAGTATCAACGGTGTAACCTCAACGCTGCAGCATAATGCGCCGCTTTGTCGGCATAGAGCGTCGCGGAGACGCGGATCGCGGCCTTTTCGTTTTTCGTCAGCAGCCGCACGACGCGCGCTGG
Source organism: Sphingomicrobium sp. (assembly GCA_039915275.1). Lineage (GTDB taxonomy): Bacteria > Pseudomonadota > Alphaproteobacteria > Sphingomonadales > Sphingomonadaceae > Sphingomicrobium. Next base: position 4,464 of record JBDSNQ010000207.1, on the reverse strand, counting down.
GGCGCCGACGATCAGGCTGCCGGGCTCGAAATGTTTGCCTTCGGTGATCAGCGCGCCCGCGCCGACCAGGCATTCCGTGCCAATCTCCGCCCCGTTGAGGATGCGCGCGCCCATGCCGATCAGGCAGTCGTCGGCGATGGTGCAGCCGTGGAGGATCGCCTGATGGCCGACGGTCACCCGCGCGCCGATGGTCAGCGGCGCACCGGGGTCTGAATGGCCCACCGCGCCGTCCTGGATATTGCTGTCCGCGCCGATCAGGATCGGAGTGTTGTCGGCGCGGATGACCGCCCCGAACCAAACGCTCGCGCGGGGCCCGAGCCGGACGTCGCCGATGAGGTCAGCCGAGGGAGCCGCCCACGCCCCGGCGCTTAGGGTCGGGATCAGATCGTCGAGAGCGTATAGGGCCATGCGGGCCCGACTAATTCATGCCGCCGCCGCGCGCCAGACCGGACAGGCTTCCCAAGTGCTTGATTATAGGCCTAGCGTGGCACCCGACCAATTGGCTCGCAACGCCAACTTTGGTAGACCGCTGAGGAGCACAACGGGGGGCCGGCTGATGCCCAAGGTTGCCCGACTGCCGGATTTGGACCGAGTCCATGGCGACGAGGTGGGTATGAGTGCGGCCCACATCCGCCCGCTCAAATATTACGCGTTCCTGAGCTACAGCCACTCCGACGGGGACGTTGCCGACTGGCTGCACAATGCGCTCGAGCGGTTTCGGACCCCCGGCGCGCTGGCCGGGCGACTGACCCACAATGGCGCGATCCCACGTCGCCTCGCGCCCATTTTCCGGGATCGGCACGAGCTTCCCGCGTCGCAGGATCTCGCCGCCGGTATCCGCGACGCGCTGGATTCGTCGCGCTTCCTAATCGTCTTGTGCTCGCCGGCCGCCGCGGCGTCGCGCTGGGTCAATGCCGAAATCGACATGTTCAAGCGGCACAGGCCCGACGGCTGCGTGCTGGCCGCGATTGTTTCCGGCGAGCCGTTCGCCAGCGGCATTGCGGGGCGCGAAGCGGAAGAATGCCTGCCACCGGCGCTGCGCTACAAATATGACCGCCGCGGGCGGCCGACGACGCGCCCCGCCGAGCCGCTTGCCGCCGACCTTCGCGACCACCGCGACGGCAAGCGCCTCGGCCTCCTCAAGCTGATCGCCGGAATGCTCGGGGTCGGGCTCGACGAGCTGGTCCAGCGCGAAGCCCACCGCCGCCAGCGCCGCCTGGCGATCGCCGCCGCCGCCTCGCTCGCCGGAATGGCGATCACCAGCACGCTCGCCATCTTCGCGCTCGATTCGCGCGACCAGGCCCGCGACCAGCGGCGCGAGGCCGAAGGGCTGGTCGGGTTCATGCTGGGCGACCTGCGCGAGAAGCTCGAGCCGGTGGGTCGGCTCGACGCGCTCGACGCGGTCGGCAGCCACGCCCTCGCTTATTACCAGAAGCAGGACAAAAGCAGCCTGCCCGATGCGGCGCTGGCGCAACGGTCGCGGGCGCTCAGCCTGCTGGCGGAAATTGCCACCCTGCGCGGCGATTTCGACGGCGCGCTGCGCCGCTACAACGAAGCGATGGCGGGCACGGCCGAGATGGTGCGCCGTGCGCCCGATGACCCGCAACGCCTGTTCGACCATGCCCAGAACGTGTTCTACGTCAGCGCCATTGCGCGCCAGCGCGGCGAGATGAAGCGCGCCGAGACGGCCTTGAGGGAATATAAAAGGCTGGCCGACCGGATGGTGGCGATCGATCCCGACAATTCGAAATGGCGCATGGAAACGCAATATGCCGCGGCCAATCTGGGCATCGCGCTGTTCGAGCAACGCCGTTTCGCCGAAGCCAGCCGGCAATTCCAGGAAGCGCTCAATACTATCGAGCAGCTTGCCGCCGCCGAGCCCCGCAACAGCGATTATCAAAAGTCGGTCGCGGAATCGCTCGCCTGGCTGGCCGATTCCGAGCGCGCCGAGGGCCGACTCGACGAGGCGATCGGGCAGCGCGAACGACAGCTGGACCTGCTCAATCGGCTGATGCGGGGCGGCACCAGCGACGTTGGCTATCAGCAAAAGGCGATCCCTGCTTACCAGGCGCTGGGCCGGTTGTTCGCCTCGAAGGGCGAACTCGATCAGGCAATCGCGCAGCAGCAGCTGGCGGTCCGCCACGCCGAGCAGTTGATCCCAACCGAGCCGGGCAACACTCTATGGCGCGACCTCGCGGCGTCGGCCCGGCTGAGCCTCGGCGAAACCCTGCTGGCCAAGCGCCAGACGGACGAAGCGGCGAGCCAGACACGTGCCGGCTGCGACCTCGTCAACCGCCTGATCGCCCGCGATCGCAGTGTCGTTTCGTGGCGCGGCCTGGCCCGCTCCTGCCTGACGATGCGGGCGAGGATCGCCATGGTCACCGGCGCCAACGGCGAGGCCTTGGCGCTGGCCGATCAGGCGCTGGCCGCGGCCAGATCGGCAAAATCGACCGACCAGGTCGACCAGCGCTATACCATCGCCGGGGCCTATCGGCTGGTCGGTGACATCCAGCGACAGATCGGCGATCAAGGCGCGGCGCGGTCGGCCTGGCTGGCCGGGCTCGCGATGCTGCCGCGGGGAATCAAGGAAAAACCCCCCGAGACTAGCGAGCGCGCGGAGTTGCTGCAGCGGGTCGGCAGGACTGACGAGGCGAAACAGCTTAAGGCTGGCCTCGAAACGATTGGATATCGACGATTGAGTTAATGCGAACGGCAACAGGAGGAGACACGTCATGGGCAACAAAGCGCGCCCCGTAACCGTAAACAGCTACAAGGATTCGCACGGAAAAATCACGTTCGACATGGTCGAGGACGGCAACAAAACCGACACGCTCGTCTTCAACAAGACCAAGGACAATATGAAGAAGAGCGAGAATTACGATGTTCGATATACACTTGTGAACCATGACGGAGCACAGCTCGAATTCCTCCAGGACACGCAGCATGTCATGTGGGTGGCCAAGGGCAATAAAATGTCGGCGCCGGCCTGTCCGGAGTCGCATGTTACCGACCCGGAATTCACGGTCACCAACGTGAGCGCGACGGTTCTCGATGTCACCAACACCGACCTCGATGAATGCAAATACAAATTCGTGCTGAACTTCATCGACAAGGGTAATCACGACAAGGCCGAGCAGTTCGATCCGATCTACGACAATAAGAATGGCGGCTTTCAGAAAATGGCCATTTCAAACCTCGTCATTGGCGGGTTCGCGGCGGTCGGGGCCCTGTTGGTCGCGATGTGCGCCATGGGTCGTATCGGCTGACTGCGCTGAACAGTACGACAGGACGGAGGGGGTTCCACTTGGCTAGACACAGCGGAGCCGCGTCTCCGCCGCGCGTTCCGTTCACGCTGTGCGTCGGCATTACCGGCCATCGCCACGAGGCCTTTTCGGCGGAATATTTGTCCCGATTGCCCGGGCAGATCCGCGATGTGCTGACGATGATGATGCGCGGAGCCACGGTGGTGAAGGCCGCTGCCGCTGACTGGTTCGCGCCCGACGAGGCGCGCTTCGTATTCGTCTCGGCGCTCGCCGACGGGGCCGACCAGATCGCCGCCGAAGCGGCGCTGGACCTGGGCTTCTCGCTGCAAGCCGCGCTGCCGTTCACCCGCGACGAATACCGGCGTGATTTCCAGCGCGCCGAGGCCGCGACCCGTTTTGATGCCCTGATCGGCAAGGCGGACAGCGTACTCGAACTGCCCGGCACGCGCGCGTCCGAGCCCGAAGCCTATATGATGGCGGGCCGGGCGACGGTGGCCCATTGCGACATCTTGATTGCGGTCTGGGACGGGCTTCCGGCGCGCGGCCGCGGCGGCACCGCCGAAGTGGTCGAACTGGCGATCAAACGGGGCTCGCCAGTGATCCATTTAGCGGTCGATGGGAAGCGCCCGGCGCAGATCGTGTGGAGTGCCTTCGACCCGATGGTGGTTACCGAAGGGTTGCAAGCGACCGCCGAGCGGCCATTTGATGCGGCCCATGTCGAGCAGATGCTCGCGGCCGAATTGTGCCCGCCGCCGGACACGCAGGAGCGCCGGTTTATCAAGCAGTTCGCGAAGGAGCGGGCGCGCGGCTATCGCGCCCGGATCGAATATCCGCTGTTGCTGGCGGTGACCGGCGTCAAGCGGTTCAAGCCCGGCAATTTCCGCGATGCCCATTGCGCGGCGCAAATTGACGAAGAATGGCGGCAGTACCGCGAGGTCAATCTCGACCAGCACGGCGCCGAGCTAACCCACGACCTGCTCAAGGAGGCGTATAGCTGGAGCGATCGGCTGGCGGGTGAATTCGCCCAAACCTATCGCAGCGGCCATGTCTTCAATTTCGTGCTGGGCGGCATTGCTGTGTGCATCGGACTGAGCGGGTTCATGGCCCCCCATGCCAGTCTTCAGCTGGCGCTGGTCGAGTTCATCATTACGCTGTCCATCATCCTCAACACCAAGGTCGGCGTGCGCAACGAATGGCACCG
>JBDSNQ010000048.1:0-4385 GCA_039915275.1 Sphingomicrobium sp. | reverse complement strand
ACTTGGGCCGCCTGTCTTTAATCGACCGTTATCTGGCGCGGACCATCGCGGTCCCGCTGCTTGGCACGCTGATTCTCGCGGCGATGTTGCTGGTCCTCGACAAGATGCTGCGCCTGTTCGATTTCGTCGTTACGGCGGGGGGACCGGTCAGCGTCGTCTGGCGCATGTTGGCCAATCTGCTGCCGGAATATTTCTCGCTCGGCATCCCGATCGGGCTGATGCTCGGCATCCTCCTTGCCTTCCGTAAGCTCGCTTTGTCGTCCGAGCTCGACGCGTTGCGGGGGATTGGCATCGGCTTTGGGCGGCTGCTTCGCGTGCCTTATTTCTACACTGGCGTGCTGATGCTGCTCAACCTTGCCATCGTCGGCTATATCGAGCCCTATTCGCGCTACCGTTACGAAGGGCTGCGCTTCGATCTGCGCTCCGGCGCGCTCGGCGCGTCGATCAAGGTCGGAGAGTTTAACCGCCTCGGCAAACGGCTGACCCTGAGGATCGACAGCAGCGAGGACAAAGGCACAAGGCTGGGGGGCATTTTCGTTCAGATGGACGACAGCAAAGGAATGTCGGTAGCGGCGACCGCCGATACCGGGCGTTTCCTGTCGACCGACGACCCCGACACCATCCTGTTTCGCCTGGGCAAGGGCCGGCTGATCCAGCAATCGCCGAAGTTTCCGGCGCCGCGGACCTTGTCGTTCGACAGCTATGACCTGCCGATCAACCTGCCCGCAGTCGACCGCTTCCGAAGCCGCGGCCACGAGCATGAAGAGCTGACCCTCAACGAATTGGCGCGCGAAGTGTATGGCGGTGGGGCTCACGGCAAGGACCGTCTCGCGGCCGAGGCCAATCTCCACATCCGGCTGGTCGAGGTGATGATGATGCTGATGCTGCCGCTGCTGGCGGTGGCGCTCGCCGTGCCGCCCAAGCGAAGCTCGTCGTCGCTCGGGATCTTCGTCGGCATCGTGATCCTGGTCGCCTATCACAAGGTCAATCAATATGCCGAGCTGGCCGGAGCCCAGGGGCGGATCGAACCGATCATCGCCTTGTGGGTGCCGCTGATCCTGCTCGCGGCCCTGATCTGGTGGATGTACCATGTGCTGGCGCACAAGCCGGGCGGCCAACCGATCGGCGCGCTCGAACGGGCCTTCACCAAGATCGGCCGGGCGCTGCGCTCGATCTTGCCCAAGGTGCAGCGCGTATGATCAACTTGCGGTTCTTCCCGTCCAAGCGGATCGCGACCTACACCGTGCGGCTGTTCCTGACCCGCAGCCTGGCGGTGCTGGTGTCGCTGGTCCTCATACTGATGACCCTCGACCTCCTCGGCGAATCCGGAAAAATCCTCGCCGTGCCCGGCAATGGCGACGCCCAATTGTGGCAATATGTCGCGCTCAGGGTGCCGTTGCTGACGGCGCGTTTCCTGCCCTTTTCGGTGCTCCTGGGAACGCTGATCGCTTTTGCTGGGCTCAACCAGCACAGCGAAGTCGTGGCGATGAAGGCGGCGGGCATGTCGGCGCACCAGATCCTTGCCCCGCTAATCGTCGCCAGCCTCGGCATTGCGGCCCTGGCGTTCGCCTTCAACGAAACGGTGGTGGTCAAGGCGGCGCGGACGGTCACCGCGTGGAGCGACAACGATTATCGACCGATCCCGCCGGCGAGCGACCTTTTGTCCAACGTCTGGGTTCTGGCCGGTGATGATCTGGTGCGGGCGCGGCAGGTGGTTGGCCAAGGCCAGCAGCTGCGGGCCACGGGAGTGACGATTTACGATCGCGAACTCGGCACGCTGCGGCAGGTGATCGACGCCGAGCGCGCCCGGCCGACGGGCGATGCCTGGCTACTCGAGAATGTGCGGATCTACGATACGGCCATGAACCTGATGGTTCGCAAAGCACAAATGGTGGCGCTCAAGGGGGTGGAGCCGGATCGGCTCACCCTCGCCAAGGTCGACCCCGAGCAACTCGATTTCTTCACGCTGCGGGAGAGAATCGGACAGTTGGAACGGGCCGGCCGGACGGCCGACGAAGCGCGCGCCGGCATGTGGCACAAGATTTCGGGGCCGCTGTCGACGCTGTTGATGCCGTTGCTGGCGGCAGTGGCGGCGTTCGGCCTGGCCCGCTCGGGCCAGGTGCTGCTGCGCGCGACCGTCGGCATGGCCTTGGGCTTTGCCTATTTCGTGGCCGACAATTTCAGCCTGGCGATGGGCAATGTCGGCGCTTACCCGCCGCTCCTCGCCGCCTGGGCGCCGTTCATCCTGTTCCTGCTGATCGGCGAGACGGTGCTCATCCGGTCGGAAGAGTAGGTTCAGCGGCCCCAGCTGCTCCGCGCCAGTCGCGTCACCAGCGGTGACAGGCCGCGGTGGCTCGACTGGTGGTAGATCGAGGCGGGGTCGAGCTTGGTGCAGATGCGGCGGTGGGCCTCGCCCAGCGCATGATAGGGCAGACCCGGAAGCAAATGGTGCAGCGCATGGTAGCGCAGGCCGACCGGCGCCCATAAGGCCGGCAGCGCGGCGGGCGGCGGCACATTGACGCTGTCGAGATATTGCGCGGTGACGCTCATCGCCTCGCCATCATTCTCCCACAGATGCGCGACCAAGGTCCGCACCTGATTGAGGAACATCACGCCCGAAGCGACGGCGAGAAAAATGGCAAAGGCGCGCCACGGGATGATGCCAGTCGCGACCATCGCCAGCAGCGCGATCGCCCACAGGCTGGTGGCGGCTTCCTGCCAGCGCCACTGACGGGCGAGTTCGCCCTCGGCGGGCTTGCGGCGGAAGGCCGGGTTGATTTGCAGTCCCGAATAACGGGCGACGACGACAGCCCGAAGACGCGGGAAGAGAAGCGACAGCGGTGCCAGCACCGCAAACCGGAACAGCAAGGCGACCGGCGCCAGCAGCGAGGCGATCAGGAAGACCGGCAAGGTCCACGGCTTCATCAAAGCGAGCGGCAGATATTCAGGATCGTTGGCGGTGCCGTAATAGGTCTTGGCGTGATGCTGGTTGTGAACCCCTTCGTACATGAACGAGGGCACCAGCAGCGGGACACCAACTGCGATGTTCCAGACCAGCCGGAAGCCGCGGATCGCGCCCTGCTTGATGTGGGTCAGCTCGTGAATGAAGCTGCCCGCGCGATAGAGGGCAAGCACTGCGATCAGCGCGGCGAGAACGGCGACCAGCGGGCTTGGGGTAAGCATCGTGGTGAACAGCGCGGCGTAGCCGACCAGCGCCGAGGCAATGAGGTCCGCCCAGTAGATCGCGGCGCGCGGCGCGTTGAGGTCGCGCGTCAGGTTGGCCGCGGCGCGCAGCATCGCTTTGTCGTCCGCCACCGGCGCACGACCGGGGCGATCGATCGGGTCGACAGCGCCATCAGCGCTTCGGTTGAGGTTTGCCATGTTGCTCATAATTGCCTGTCCCGGCTGGACCGAAATAATGGCCCTATCATGGCCTTGCAATGAACCGGCAGGTCGCGGCTGGCGCTGACGGCCATGACGCGCTAGCCGAGCGCAATGCCGAATCCACAGCTGTCCGTTCGCCGCGTCGCCTCCAAGGCCGACCGCAATCGCTTCGTCGACTTTACGTGGGAGGTCTACCAGGACGACCCGGCCTGGGTGCCGCCGTTGAAGGACGAGGTTCACGGCCTGCTCAACCCCAAGAAAAACCCGTGGTTCGAGCATGCCCGAGCCGAATTGTGGCTGGCGGAGCGCGACGGCGAGGTGGTCGGGCGGATCAGCGCGCAAGTTGACGAGCTGGTGCTGGCCCACATGGGTCAGGGCACCGGCCAATGGGGCATGTTCGAAGCGCTCGACGGCGAAGCGGCGGCGGCCTTGATTGCCGCGGCCGAGGATTGGCTGCGCGGCGAGGGCATGACCCGCGCGCTGGGACCGATCAGCCTGTCGATCTGGGATGAGCCGGGCCTCGAGATCGAAGGCCATTCACAGCCGCCGACCGCCATGATGGGCCACCATAAGCCCGAATACCAAGGCTGGATCGACGCTGCCGGTTATCAAAAAGCGAAGGATCTGCTGACCTATGAAGTCGATATCGAGCATTGGGAAGACCCGATGATCGACCGGCTGATCGCCATGGGAGAGCGCAATCGGGACATCGTCATCCGCCAGGTCGACAAGTCGAAGTTCAACGAGGAAGCGCGGCTGATCCTCAACCTCTTGAACGACGCCTGGTCGGCCAATTGGGGGTATGTCCCGCTGACCGAGGCCGAAATTGCCTATGCCGGCAAGAAATTGAAGCCGATCATCTATGAGGAACTGGTGCGCATCGCCGAATATAAGGCCGAGCCGGTGGCGTTCATGATCACCTTGCCGGACATCAATGAGTTGATCGCCGATCTGGACGGCAAGCTGTTCCCGTTCGGCTGGGCGAAATTGCTCTGGCGGCT
>JBDSNQ010000202.1:0-3684 GCA_039915275.1 Sphingomicrobium sp. | reverse complement strand
GGCGAGAAAGTCGACGCCGAACTGGAAGCCATGAAAGCCGCGCTCGCGGCGAAGGGGAAATAAGACATGGAGGATGTTGCTGGATTTATCGTCGGGGGCCTGGCGATCGTTTCGATCTTCGTCGGCTTACCGTGGTTGATCTTTCACTACATTACGAAATGGAAGCAGGCGGCGACGCTGACCGGATCGGATGAAAAACTGCTGGACGAGCTGCATGACGCGGCCCGGCGCCTCGACGACCGGCTGTGCTCGATCGAACGGATCATGACCGCCGAGAACCCGAATTGGCGGCAGCAATGTCTGCCCGGCCGCGGCGAATCCCAGCGCCTGCTGGTGGATGGAGAGTAAAATGACCGACGACCGCGAGCATAGCCGGCGGCTGACCGAGCAGCCACCGAGCCGCACCCGCTTCTACAAGGACAAGCGCAACGGCAAGATCTTCGGGATTTGCGCCGGCATCGCCGATTACACCGGGTTCGACGTCAATCTGGTGCGGGTGTGCATGGTCGCGGCGGTGTTCCTGAGCAGCGGATCGATCCTGCCCTTCTATTTCATCGCCGCGTTCATCACCCCGGACAAGCCACGCGCTTTTGCCGTGGCGGACCGCGAGGAGACCCAGTTCTGGCAGGGCGTGCGGGCGTCGCCGTCGCGCTCGGCGCGCGACATCCGCGGTCGGTTCAAGGACATTAACCGCCGTCTGGCCGACATCGAAAGCTATGTGACCACCGAGAACCGCTCGCTGGCCCGCGAAATCGACCAACTTCGCTAAGCATCAAGGCAGGGGGAATTCGTACCATGAATCCGGAAACGATCGAGATTTTCAAGTTCGTCGGTACAGTTCTGCCATACGTCGTGATGATCGTCGCCGTTAGCGTCGCCGGCTGGTCGTTCACCACCTGGCTGCGGATCAAAAACGGCTATCCGCTCGATGGCGCGTGGGGCCAGGCGCTGCACCCGAGCACCGACAAGGAAGCGATTGAGCGGATCAAGCTGCTGACCAATGAGAATGCCCAGCTCCGCGCCGAGATCGGGTCGGTCAAGGACCGGCTCGAGACGATCGAGCGGATCGTCACCGACCAGCCTTCGCAACTGGCTCGAGAGATTGATTTGCTCGGCTTGAAGGGGGGCCGCGCGTAATGGATATGGATTTCGGATCGCTGATCCCGGTGGTGGCGATCATGACCTCATTCGGATTCGGCTGGATCTGGCTCCGCTACCAGGAGCTGAAATTGCAAAAGCGCCAATTGGAGTGCGAAGCGGACGAACAAAGCGACGAGAAGCGCCGGCTCCAGGAGCGCCTGGCGGTGCTCGAACGGATAGCCACCGATCGCGGGCTGCAGACCGCGGACCAGATCGACGCGCTGTTGAAACAGCCGGAAATTGCCGCAAGCGACGGAAAAGGACACATGTGATGGGAACCGGTGAACTCTTGGGACTGCTGATCGTCGTCGCTCTGCCGACGATATTGCTGACCTACATGGCGCGGCGCTTCTTCTCTTTCCGGGAAAAGCAGCTCGAGGCGGAAACTTCGCTCGCGGCGGAAAAAGCGGCGCAATATGCGGCCAGCAACGCCCAGCTCGAAGCGCGGCTGCGCGTGCTCGAGCAAATCGTCACCGATGGCGGTGCCCAAACCGCCGCGCAGATCGAGGCGCTGCGCGACAAGCCGCGGATTGAGGACAAGGTCCAATGAACCAGTATGAATTCGTCCTCGGGATCATCCTGATCGTGATGGTCACCGGCATTTTCAAGGCGCGCTATCGCTATCGCAATCGCCACGACGAACTGCCCCAAGGCGACACGCAAAGCGCGGTCGATAACGCGCGGCTGCGCGATGAGGTCAAGCAATTGACTGAGCGGCTCCACGTCCTCGAGCGCATCGCCACCGACAAGGAAAACAGCCTGTCGCGCCAAATCGAGGAATTGCGCGACCATTAGGACAAGATGACGCGGCGACGCGCCGCTGCTAATTGTCCCTCATGACCGCCCTGCCCAGCCTCGACGACGTCTTCGAAGAGTATGAGATGCTCGATGGCGAGGACCGCTATCGCCTGCTGATCGAGCTCGGACGTGACCTCGAACCGATGCCCGATGCGCTCAAGACGGACGCGACCAAGGTGCGCGGCTGCGCGGCTGCGGTGTGGGTCTATCCGCAGCGCGGAGACGATGGCCGGCTGCATTTCCTCGCCGACAGCAACGCCGCGATCACCAAGGGCATCGTCGCGCTGGTTCTGACCGCGGTTCAGGACCGGCCGGCGGATGAGGTCGCGGGGATGGACGTCGCCGCCGCGCTCGCGCCGTTCGAGCTGTCGCGCCAGCTGAGCGCCAACCGCACCCAAGGCATTCCGAGCATGATCGCGCTGGTCCGCGAGACCGCCCGGCGGCTGGCGGCGTGAGCGACCGCGAAACCAAGCTCGCCGAGGGCGATCACTTCGATCCGGCGCGATTCTTCGAGCTCGCCCGCAAAGTCGGTCACGGCAGCGCGCTGGGCATGGAGTTCCGGGATTCCGGGGATAATTGGACCGAGCTCTGCCTGCCGTGGCGCGACGCGCTGGTCGGCGTCCCCGAGACCGGCATCCTCGCCTCCGGGGCGATCGTCAGCCTGATCGACACCGCCAGCGGAACCGCGGTGTGGGCGGCGTTGGGCAAGTTCATTCCACTGGTCACGATCGACATGCGGATCGACTATCTGCGGCCCGCCTTCAAAGGCGAAAGCGTGTTCGCGCGCTGCGAATGCACCAAGCTGACGAGCCGGATCGCCTTCACCCGCGGAACGGCGCATGTCGGCGATCCCGACAAGCCGATCGCTTACAGCGCCAGCACGTTTATGATCGGTGGCAATCCGGGCAGTTAAAGGGGCTTGGCTTCGCGCCGTTCCTCGACTCGGCGCAGCACATCGAACGCCGCTTTGACTTGCTGGAAACGCAGGGCCGCATTGTCATCGCCGGGCCGCAAGTCGGGATGGTTCTCCTTGGCCAGCCGGCGGTAGGCGGCCTTGACCTTGGCGAAGTCGGCGTCGCTGTCGAGCTCGAGCGCTTCCAGGGCCCGCATCTCATCACGGCTGCGGCTGCCGTCGCCGGGGCCGCCCCATTGCCAATGCTGGGCCTGGCGGTACGCCGACGCTTCGGCGCTCTCGCCGGCTTCGCGGGCAGCAGCCTGATCGGCGTCGAGGCCGGTGAAATAATCCCAATTGCGGTTATATTCGCCGGCGTGAGTCTCGCAGAAGTACCAGCGTTCGGGGCTGTTGGGCGCCTTGGGCGCGGGACGGTCGCCGGGCGCAAGGCAGCCATCGCGGTCGCATATGCGCACTTTCGTCGCCTCGCGCGATTTGCCGCCATAGGGCCGCCAGCGCGGAAAGCCCCAGTCGTCGGATCTCTTGTGACCTGCCATGCAACCTTACCTAAGTGACCTCAAACGTCTTTGCGAGCGAAGCGAAGTAATCCAGTCGCTCAGCTGGATTGCCGCGTCGCTGCGCTCCTCGCAATGACAAGGAGAGAATGTGCCAGAGGGCCTGTAAGCCGGGTTCTGTCCACCCGCCTACGCCCAAGGGCTTTGGCGGGATGGGCGACCATTCCTCTAGGGGACGAGTTACCCCGCCCCTCCAGCGACCAACCCGGGCGACGAGCCGGAACCAGCCCATTTGCCGCCCCTATTCGGTCTTGCTCCCGGTGGGGTTTACCGTGCCGC
>JBDSNQ010000003.1:0-13679 GCA_039915275.1 Sphingomicrobium sp. | reverse complement strand
GATCAGGGCCAGCCGGTCGCGCGCGCCGACGTGAATGTCGAGGCTGCGCAGCAGCCAGCCTTCACCCTGGTGCAGGCCGAGGCCTTCAAACGAGAGAATGGGAGCCGCCATCGAACGCGGCCCTAGTCAAACATGGCAGCGAGGTCACCCCGCGGCCGGCCGGACCATGAACACAGCCGTTCGCGACCATTCATAGCGCATTCAATGCCTTGTGTTAGAACCCCGTCCAAGAGAATCGCCATGAGCCTGTATCGCACCCTTTTTGCCGCCGCCTTAAGCGTCGGCCTGATTGCCACCCCCGCGCTGGCCCAGCGGCCGCGCGACCTGGCGCCGGTTCAACCACGGACCCAGTCGCGCGACCAGGACCGCGCGTTCGAAGCTGCCCAGCAGGGCCGTTCGATGCCGCTGCCCAATATCGAGCGGCGGGTAATGCCGTTCATGGGCGGCGCCGATTATCTCGGGCCAGAACTCAACGGCGACACCTATCGGCTGAAGTTCATGCGCGACGGCCGGGTGATCTGGGTCGACGTCGACGCCGCCACTGGCCGCATCCTCCGCCGCTCCAAACCCTAAGCGAGCCAGCCGCGAGCGCCAGTTGACTTTTTCGTGCGTGTCCCCAGTTCGTTTCCCTACCGCAACCGATCCGCTACAGGCGGGTTGAGTGCAGGTAACGGCCAAGGAGCCTCAACAGAATGCGTGTTTTGATCGTCGAGGACGAACCCAATCTCGGGCGCCAGCTCCGTTCGACGCTGGAAGGGGCCGGTTATGCGGTCGATCTCGCCACCGACGGCGAGGACGGCCATTATCTCGGCTCGACCGAGAGCTATGACGCAGTGATCCTCGACCTTGGCTTGCCCGAAGTTGACGGTCTGACGGTGCTCGATCGCTGGCGCAAGGAAGGCAAGCGCATGCCGGTGCTGGTCCTGACCGCGCGCGACAGCTGGTCGGACAAGGTCGCCGGCCTGGATGCCGGGGCCGACGATTATCTCGCCAAGCCGTTCCAGACCGAGGAGTTGATCGCGCGGCTGCGGGCGCTGATCCGGCGGGCCAGCGGCAATGCCTCGTCCGAGCTCAATGCCGGCGATATCCGGCTCGACACCCGCTCGGGCAAGGTCACCAAGGCTGGCGAACCGGTCAAATTGACCGCCCAGGAGTATAAGCTCCTGTCCTATTTGATGCACCACAAGGGCAAGGTGGTCAGCCGGACGGAGCTAATCGAGCACATCTACGACCAGGACTTCGACCGCGATTCCAACACCATCGAAGTGTTCGTGACGCGCATCCGCAAGAAACTGGGGGCCGACGTTATCACCACCATCCGCGGCCTCGGCTACAGCCTCGAGGACAATCCCGCTTGAACGACCACGCCGTCGCGGAAACGGCGGCGGCGGCAGTGACCAGCCGTCGCGGCATCGGCTCGCTGACGCGGCGGATGACGGGCGTCGCCGCGCTGTGGATTATCGTGCTGCTGCTGTTGGGCGGCTTTGCGCTCGACCGGGTGCTGACCAGCTCGATCGTGCGTAATTTCGACAGCCAGCTGGAATATGTCTTGAATGCGATGATCGCGGCCTCGGAAATCGGGCCCGGTGGGGAAGTCCGCTTCAATCGACCGCCGGCCGACCAACGTTTCATCGAGCCCTATTCAGGAGTCTATTTCCAGATCAGCGGCGCCGGCGCCGACACCTTTCCGTCGCGCTCTTTGTGGGACCGACGGCTGCAGGTCGCCAGCGGTCACAACGACAAGACTGTCCACACCTATGACAGCCGCGAATTTGCCGGCGAACCACTGCGCATCGCCGAGCGCGACGCGATCCTTCCCGGTTCGGAAATCCGCTGGCGATTTCAGGTCGCCCAGTCGCGCGAAATCATCGACCAGCAAATTCGCGAGTTGCGGTCGACCCTGATCCGCAGCTTGGCCGTGCTCGGCGCCGGCCTGCTGATTCTGGCCGGCCTGCAGACGGTCTACGGGTTGTGGCCGCTGCGCCGGGTGCGGCGCGAAGTCGCGCTGATCCGATCTGGCGAGAAGACTCGCATCAGCCAGCAATTCCCGTCCGAAATCCGCCCGCTGACCGAGGAGATCAACCAATTGCTCGCCCATAGCGAGGCGCAAGCCGAGGAAGCTCGCCGCCATGCCGGCAACCTCGCCCATGCGCTGAAAACACCGCTGACCGTGGTCACCAATGCCGCGACCGCCCAATCCCCCGATCTCGCCTCTACGGTGCGCCGCGAGGCGCTGGTGATGCGGCGGCAGGTCGATCACCACCTCGCCCGCGCCCGCGCCATTGGCCGCCGCGCGTCGGCCCACGCGCGTGCAACCGTTTGGGCCAGTCTCGAGGCGGTGCAGCGGGTGCTCGACCGATTGTACGAGGATGTCACGGTCGACATTGCCGGCGACCACGCCGCCCAGGTACGGGTCGAGCGGCAGGACCTTGACGAAATGATCGGCAATCTGGTCGAGAACGCCGCCAAATATGGCGGGGGCCGGGTGTTCGTGACGGTCGAGCCGAATGGCGGCATGGTCGATATCTTGGTTGAGGACGACGGCCCGGGCATCCCGGCGGCGGACCGCGGCTCGTTGTTCGCACGCGGGGCCAGGCTCGACACCACCGGCAAGCCAGGCACCGGCCTTGGCCTCGCTATCGTCCGCGATGTTGCCGAGATTTACGGCGGCCGCGTGACCCTCGAGGAAAGCGAGGATCTGGGGGGACTGCTAGCCCGACTGACCTTGCCGGCGGGTTGATTATTTGTTCACCGCCAGCCGTTCGTCGAATTTCTTTTTGACGACTCGCTTCTCCTGCTCCAATCCGCGCGATAAATCGGAAGGGGTTTTTGTATGAAAATGAAGCTGTTGGCTTTGGCTGGGGCGGCCAGCATCGGATTGGCCGTGTCGGCCACGGCGGTCGTCACGACCAAGCCAGTTTACGGCACGTGGGGCTTCAACCTCACCTCGATGAATGCATCGGTAAAGCCGGGCGATGACTTTTGGACCTACGTCAACGGCGGATGGGACAGGCGCACGCAGATCGCCTCCGACCGCGCCTCGGCGGGCTATGGGGTCAAGCTGACCGAGGAAGCCGAGGTCAACGTCCGCTCGATCCTCGACGAAATGGCGAGGAACCCGAAGAAATTCGGCGCCTCGGCCAAGCAGCTCGGTGACTTCTATGCCAGCTGGATGGACGAGGCAGGCATCGAGGCCCGCGGGACTGCGCCGCTCAAGCCCTATCTCGCGCGCATCGCCGCCGCGAACGACGAGGCCGCTGTGCAAGTGCTGTTCGCGAGCGTCGGTTTTGCCTCGCCGGTTGGAATCGGGATCATTCCCGACCTAGCGGATCCAACGCGCTACACGGCTGCCGTCGGACAGGGCGGCCTTGGCATGCCGCGAGATTATTACCTACTCGAAGGCGCGAAGTACGATAATTTTCGCAAGGCCTATCGCGCTTACATCCAACACATGCTTGAACTCGGCGGGATTGAGGACCCGGCTGCCAAGGCGGACACGATCTTTGCGCTCGAAACCGCCATGGCCAAGGTCCAGTGGTCGCCGGCCGAAAGCCGCGACATCGCCAAGCTCAACGACCCCCAGACACTTGCCGGACTTGAAGCGAAGGCACCGGATTGGGATTGGGCGCTGATGCTCACGACCGCCAAGCTGGACGCATCGCCCAAGGTATTGATGACCAACAACACGGCGCTGACGGCGATGGGCAAGATCTTCAGCCAGACGGCGGTGCAGGCGTGGAAGGATTATCTCGCCTTTCACTTCATCAGCGACCACGCCAACGTCCTTCCGAAGGCGTTCGATGATGCCAACTTCGACTTCTTTTCGAAGACTTTGTCCGGGGTACAGGTCAAGCGCGACCGCTGGAAGCGCGGCGTGCAGCTGGTCAATGGCGCGCTCGGGGAGTCGGTGGGCCAAGTCTATGTTGACCGCTATTTCCCGCCCGCAGCCGAAAAGCAGATGGCCGAGCTGATCGAAAATCTGCGCGGATCCTATCAGGAGCGGATCGGTAAAACGCCGTGGATGGATGAAGCGACCCGCAAGGCCGCGCTCGTCAAGCTCGCTGCGTTCGAGCCGCGGATCGGCCACCCGGTCAAATATATCGACTATTCGTCGCTGACGGTCGACCGCAACGACCTGCTTGGCAATGCTATTCGCAGCGAAGTGTTCCAACAGGAGCTTGAGCTGAGGCGCTTCCCCAAGCCAGTCGACCGGACCCTGTGGGGCATGACGCCGCAGACGGTGAATGCCTATTACAACCCGCTCGCGAACCAGATCACCTTCCCGGCCGCAATCCTGCAGCCGCCTTATTTCGATCCGAAGGCGGACCCGGCGGTCAATTACGGCGCGATCGGCGCTATCATTGGCCACGAAATGGGCCACGGCTTCGACGATCAGGGGAGCCAGTTCGGGCCCACCGGCAAGTTCGAGAATTGGTGGACGGCGGAGGCCAAGACAGCGTTTGCGAAGCGCACCGCCTCCCTTGGCGCCCAATATGATTCGTACGAGCCCATTCCAGGCACCCGGATCAAGGGTGCGCTGACGATGGGCGAAAATATCGGCGACCTAGGCGGCGTCGAGGCGGCCTATGGCGCCTTCCAGCGCTTCCAAGCGAAGCACGGCAAGGCCAGGGTGATTGGCGGGATGACTGGCGACCAGCGATTCTTCCTCGCCTATGCCCAGGCGTGGCAGTCCAAGGCGCGCGAGGATGCCCAGCGCCAACAACTGCTGACCGACCCGCACAGCCCGGCCAAGTATCGCGTCAACGGGATCGTCCGTAACGTCGACGCCTGGTACAAGGCGTTCAACGTCCAACCCGGTGACAAGCTGTATTTGCCACCCCAGCAGCGCGTCCACATCTGGTAGCGAGCACGCTGGAAAATATGGCGCCGTCCCGCTAGGGCAGCGCCATGTCGGCGACCGTCCATCCGCTACACCCCGCGCGCGAGCCATCGCTCGAGGCGATGATGGCGCTCGTTGCGGCCGACATGAACGGCGTCAACGCCGTCATTCTCGATCGTATGCAAAGCAAAGTGGCGCTGATCCCCGAGCTTGCCGGTCACCTTATCGCCGGCGGCGGCAAGCGCATGCGGCCGATGCTCACCCTCGCCTGCGCGAGCCTGCTCGATTACTCCGGCAGCCGCCACCAGCAGCTCGCCGCCGCAGTCGAATTCATCCACACCGCGACCCTGCTTCATGACGATGTTGTCGATGGCTCCGGCACGCGTCGCGGCAAGCGCACCGCAAACCTCATCTGGGGCAACCCGGCCAGCGTCCTGGTCGGCGATTTCCTGTTCAGCCGCGCATTCGAACTGATGGTCGAGGATGGCAGCCTCAAAGTCCTCAAGATCCTCAGTCACGCCTCGGCTGTAATCGCCGAAGGCGAAGTCGAGCAATTGACCGCGCAACGGCGGATTGAAACTGGCGAGGAACAGTACCTCCAAATCATCGACGCCAAGACTGCCGCCCTGTTCGCCGCCGCGTGCCGGATCGCGCCGGTCGTCGCCGAGGCTAGCGAGGAAGCGGAGATCGCGCTCGAAAGTTATGGGCGAAACCTCGGCATCGCTTTTCAGCTGGTCGATGACGTCATCGACTATGCGTCAGACGCGATAACCATGGGCAAAGGCGTCGGCGATGACTTCCGCGACGGCAAGATGACGCTGCCGCTGATCCTGGCTTACGCCCGGGGATCAAGCGACCAGCGCGCGTTCTGGGAGGCCGCAGTGACCGGCGAGCGAGTTTCGGACGACGATCTGGCCCAGGCCATCGCACTGATGCGTTCAAGCGAGGCCTTGTCGGACACGATCGACCGCGCCCGGCATTATGGCCGACGCGCGATCGACTCACTGGGCATGTTCCCCGCCGGCAAAGCCAAAGCGGCGCTGACCGAAGCGGTCGAATTCGCCGTCGCCCGGGCCTATTGATCCGCGTCTAGCCGACCGGGGCCATCAGGTGCGCATATGGCGTCCCGGACCACATCACGTACGGCGACTTGGTGTCGGGCTTGGCACCCGACGAATAGCCCTTAAGCAGGTCCTGCGAGCCAACCACCATGATGTGCGGCCCGGTCTTGACCCATGCATTGTCGGCTGTCGGCGAAGTCGCATAGGGATCGGTGTTGCTGGCGTCGGTTCCGCCCTCGAGCATGTAAATCAGCCCGACGGTGCCGGCGGGGGGTGATTTGTGGCCGATCCACGCCGCGGCCCATTTAGCCGCATTGGCGTCCATGCACATTGGGTCGGGTCCCGGGGTCGCCGGGCTGTCTGGCATGCAGGTCCAGCCGTTCTTGCCCTCGCGCAGGGTCTTCATCGAGCCGTCGGCATTGGCCATGACGATCATCGCATCGCCGGCAATCGAGCCTGGCGCGGCCGACATCGCGCTGGCAATCGGGTCGCGGGAGCCAGCGTTAGTGTCAGCGGCGGCAGTGTTTGCTGTGGCAGCATTGGCCACGGCGTTCGGCGCTGCTGGTTGTGGTTTGCAGCCGGCGCACGCGAGGATCGCGCTGGTGGCCAGAAGCAGCTGGATTTTTGCCATTGTCATGGAGCCCTCCATTCGAAATGCGAAGGACGGTCGCAATACCACCTCAGGGGGCCCGCGCAGAGTCGAAAAGCCCGTCCGCACTTGATTCCGGCAGCCGGCTTTGCCAACTCCTTGCGAACCATGACCGTCGCCCGCATTTCCGAACTCGATCGAAGAACCACCCAGTCAGGCAAATCCAGCGCCGGACGCTGGATGATCGAGTTCGAGCGCGAGGATCCGCTGCGGCCCGATCCGCTGACCGGATGGGCTGGCTCTCGCGACACCAAGCCGCAGGTGCGCCTCAATTTTACCAGCAAGGCGGAGGCGATCGCCTACGCGAAACGCCAAGGTCTTGCTTATCATCTTGTCCCCGCCGGGGCAGTGAAGCTCAAGCTCCAAGCTTACGCCGACAACTTCCGGTAAGTCACGCCCCAAAACTGTCCTTGCGATTCATCCGATTTAGAGGCAGATTAATCCCGCCGAAGTAGGGGGACATTTGCATTCTGCGGACGTGAGGCTGGTCATCGGGACCAGGCCCGAAGCGATAAAACTTTCCCCGGTCGCCCGGGCCTTGGCGGCGCGCACCGTCCAGCCTGCTCTGATCCTGACCGGCCAGCATGCCCTCGATCCCGATGAGTTCGGCCTTGGTGCCTTTCCGGCGACGCGGCTCAGCTGCCCCGGAACCAAAGACCCGCATGCGCACGTCAAGACTGTCGCCTCAGCGGTCGCGGCGCAGTTTCGCCAACGCCCCGATTTGCTGATCGTCCAGGGCGATACGTCGAGCGCACTCGGCGGAGCCCTGGCTGGCTTCGTCGCCGGCGTCCCGGTCGCGCACATCGAGGCCGGGCTGCGCAGCCATGATGTGACCATGCCATGGCCCGAAGAGGAGTATCGCACGGCCATCGATGCCCAGGCCGAATTGCTATTCGCACCGACCGAGCTTGCGGCCGCGAACCTGCGTGGCGAGCGCGTCGCCGGGGAAATCTATGTCACCGGCAACACCGGGATCGACGCTTTGATGACGACCATCGCCGAGTTGCCGCCGCTGACCCTTCGGGAACGCGGCCTGCCTCTACTGCTGGTGACGTGCCACCGTCGCGAAAATTGGAGCGACGGCCTGAGTACAATAGCGTCGGCACTCCACCAGTTGGCTGGCGAAGGTACCGCCCAAATCGAAATCCTGTTGCACCCCAATCAGCATGTCTCCCGGGTAATTGAGCAGAGGCTTGGCGGCTGCCACGGGATCACCCTGCTGCCATCATGCAATCACCGCGACCTCGCCACGAGGATGCGCGATTGCGATCTGATGCTCAGCGATTCGGGCGGCGTGCAGGAGGAAGCGGCTGCGCTTGGGGTTCCGCTGCTGGTCCTGCGGGAAAAGACCGAGCGTCCCGAGGCGCTGTGGAGCGGCAATATGCGGCTAGTCGGCACCGATACGCGACGAATTGTCGACACAGTCCGCAACCTGCTTGGCGATCCCGTCGCGCTCGCGGCGATGGCCGAGCCGCGCCTGCCCTATGGTGATGGCCGCGCCGGCACGCGGATCGCCGCGCTGATCGAGCAGTGGTTAATCGGCCGTTCAGCCACGCCTTCGCCTCGTCGCCGACTGAGCACGGCCAGCCGAAGCAATTGACCGCCGCCGTAATGGACCAATCATTCAGATAGTTAGCGACGGTTTAACCATCCTCTTTAGCCGTGCCTTTGCCTTGTCCTGCGACAAGCAGCGGTATGGACAACGCTTTCATCAGCCGGCCGCTGGGCTGCTTCGCCGCAGGACTCGCCGCCATTTTGACGCCCGCCCCTGCGTTTGCGCAGAGCGCGATGTTGCAGCCCGCCAGTTTCGGCTTCCGTGCCACCAAGACCGAAGCCATCCTCGGCGGCGCTCCGAGCCGCCTCGCCGCGATTCTCGCCAACCAGCAAGGCATGGCGGTTTCGCAACCGCTTCAGCCGGCGGCGCTGAGCATCCCGTCGCCAACGTTCGCAGTTTTTCGCGACTCTCGCTTGCGCGCGGCCAATCGATTTAGCCCCGGCGCGTTCAGCGGACGCCCGGACGTATTCGGAAGCGTGGCATTGTCGGTCAACCACACACCGCTCGACCAGCGCTGGCGCAATGTCGCCCGGCAGCGGGTCAGCGGCGCTCCCGCCGCTTATGCCGCGTCGTTGCGCGGCCAAAGCGAGCTGGACCGGGTCGAAGCGGTCAATCGCTACGTCAACGGCCGCGTGCAGTTCGTCGATGATTCGCGCCAATATGGTCGCGCCGACCTGTGGGCCGCGGCCAGCGACACCCTCCGCCGCGGACGCGGCGACTGCGAAGATTATGCGATCGCCAAACTTCAGATGCTGCGCAGCGCGGGAGTGGCGGATCGCGATATGTATCTGGTGATCGCCAAGGATCTTGTCCGCCGCGCCGACCACGCGCTGCTGGTGGTCCGCTCCGGCGGCCACATGCTGGTGCTCGACAATGGCACCAACCGGATTCTCGATGCCGACGACATCAGCGATTATCGGCCGGTGCTGACATTTTCGGCGAGCGGCACCTGGACCCACGGATATCGCCGTCCGGTCGCCCCGCTGGTTGCACCGATGACCATGGCTTCCGCCACCGTCGCGGGCCTCACGCCATCAGCGCCGGCCAGCCTTTCGGACTAGCGCTCGCGCAGCGCGTCGCTGCGGGCTTTCAGGACTGGCTTCAACAGGTAACTGAGGATGCTCTTGCGTCCGGTGATGATCTGCGTGTCAGTCATCATTCCCGGCGTGATCGGAAGCTTGCGCCCGGCCGAGACGACATAGCTTCGGTCAGTCTCGACGATGACGTTGAAATAGGCCTGTTTCTCATTCTCGTCGTAGATCGAGTCGGCCGATACCTGGACAACGCGGCCATCAAGCCCGCCGTAGGTTGAAAAGTCGTAGGCGGTGACCTTGACCAGCGCCCGGTCGCCAACCTTGATGAACGCGATGTCGCTCGGCTTGACGCGCGTTTCGACCAGCAATTTGTCACCCATCGGGATGACTTCCATCACCTTCTGGCCGGCGGCGACGAAACCGCCGATGGTCGTCACGGCAAGGTCATTGACGACACCATCGACCGGCGAACGCAGCTCCATCCGGCCCAACCGGCCGCGAGCGCCGCGCAACGATTCCTCATTGACCGCGATCTTCTGATTGATCTGGCTGCGCTCGTTGAGTGCCTCCTGGCGGAAGCTGAAACCAGCCTCGCTGGCCTGGGCCTGGGCTTCGCGAACTCCGGCCATGGAGCGCGATTGCTGCTCGCGCGCCGCCGCGATCTTGCCCTGCAAGTCATTCACTTCGCGCCGGGCGTTGAGCAGATCGGTTTGCGGGACGATATTCTTGACCGCCAGCGGCTCCAGCATGCCCACCTGCCGCTGGGCAAGCGCGAGGCTGCCTTGCAGGCTGCTGATCGTCGCCTGGGCTTCGGACGCTTCGCGGCGGCGCTGGTCGGCGCCTGCGTTGAGCGCGGCAACGCGGCTGCGAAGAGCGGATTCGCGCACCTGGCGCAACTGGGCCTCGTCGGCACAATCGGATCCCGAGCATGCGGTCGAGCTTCCCGTGCCCTCGACCGAAAGGCGCGCCGAGCGGGCCGACAGCGCCTGAGTCTCGGCCTCGATCTGGCCGAGCTCCGACGCGCTTTGGGTATCGTCGAGACGCGCCAGCAATTGCCCGCGGCGAACCCGCTGGCCCGAGCGCACCATCAATTCACGGATCGTCGCCGGTTCGGCCGACTGGATAAGCTGAGCCTTGCTGGTCGGGATCACCTTGCCCTGCCCGCGGGTTACTTCGTCGACCTGGGCAAGCATGGCCCACAGGAGAAACAGTCCGAAGCCGACGGCGGACGCGACGATGATCAGCCGCGAGCCGGTCAACGGCTGGCGCGGACGCTTGATCGGTCCGAGAAACGGAAGACTTGCCATAGTTACGCTTTACTCCAACTCGGCAGTCAGCGCGAGGCGATGACCGGCGCTGCCGATGCCGCGACAGCCACGGCGGGTTTGGGATCCTTGGCGCGTTGCTCGGCAAGCGTGCGCGCAGTCGCGGTCGCGACCTCGTCCGGACCCGGGATATTAAGTGTCCAGCCCTTGGAGGTATCGAGCAGCCCGCCGACGTCATTTTCAGCCCGCGCGATGGGCGGACCGGCCTGCGCCAACGTCAGGGCTGGGTCGGTTATCCCCGGCGCAACGTTGAGCCGCAGCGGCGGACGGAGCGACAGCGGATCCCGTGGTTCGCCGATATAGTGGCCGGTGAACGCGGCGCGCTGGCCCCACGCGCCGGGCCAGCGATAGAAGATATGCGCCCCGAGCTGCGCGACCTTGGTCAGCATCGGTGCCCAGCGCGGTGCGACATAGTCGGCATGGTAGTGCGTGGCGGACCCAACCGAGGTCTCGACATAGCCAAGCAGCGCCGCTGCGGCGACCGCTTTGGCGTCGCGCCAAGCGGCGGGCGCGGGCGCGCGATACAGCGAGCCATCGCAGACAAAGCTGAACTGGCACACCGGCGAGCTGGCGCCCTGATAGACGACGCCACACACTGACTTCGGGAAAGCCGGGTGGCGCATGCGATTGATTACGACCTGGGCGACCGCGCGGCGGCCCTTCAGTGGCTCGAAACCGGCCTCGTAATAAACCGCCTGGGTCAGGCACAGCAGGGCGCGGCGATGATCAAGGTCGTCGCCGGGGATGGCGAATGGCTGGGCCGATTGCACCGGTGACGTGCTGAACGGAAGCGACGCGTTGATCAGCTTCGCTTGCTCGCCGACCGCGCGAATTTCGGCGGGAGAAGCGCTCGTTGCAGCGACCAGCGCCGCGGTTTTCGCCGGCGACAATTCGATTGAAACGGTCCTGGCCGCATCGGCCGGCGCCAGCGACCAGATGACCACAGCAACGAACGCAGCGACCGCAGCCGCCGCGACGGCTAGAGTCTCGAAGCGAAATTGGGCGACACGACGCCGAGCGAGGGCGAAGGAAGTCATGACTTGGCTTCCGTCTTGGCTGGAGCGCTGAGCCGTCCGAGCACCTCGTCGCGCGGTCCGTCGGCGATAATCCGCCCGGCATCGATGACAATCAGCCGATCGAGAATCGACAGCATGTTGTGGCGGTGCGTGGCGACCACCAGCGTCTGGTCCGGCGCCAGCGCAGTCTTCAGATGCTCGATGAAATAGAGCTCGGTCTGGGTGTCCATCGCGCCGCTCGGCTCATCGAGAAACAGCATCTTGCTCGGCGACACCAATGCCCGTGCGAGTACCAGCAAGGCGCGCTGCCCGCCCGAAAGGCGCGAACCGCGCTCACCGACCGGAAGGTCAAAGCCGGCGGCGTCGCGCGACAGGAAAATGTCGGCGCCCGACCGCACGACGGCGTCAATCAGCTGGCTGTCGGTCGCCTGCGCAGCGCCGAGCATTAGATTGTCGCGCACCGAGCCGCTGAACAGCTCGGCATCCTGGCCGACGAAGCGGAACGCCTCGCGCAGCTGGTGCGGGTGGAATTGGCGGCTGTCGAGACCGTCGATGTTGAACGTGCCGCCGGTCGGTTCGTATAGCCCACACAGCACGCGCCCGAGGGTCGATTTGCCCGACGCGACGCGACCGATGATCCCGATCCGCTCGCCCGGCTTGATCGCCAGATTAAGTCCGGCAAGCGAGAGGCGCGATGCCTCCGGATACTGGAATTCAAGGTCGGTCAGGGCGATATGGCCGGCGCGGATTTCCGGCATGATACTGCGCAGCGACGACTGCCGTTCGTCGGTGACTTCCATCATCGTCTGCAACGAGTCGAGGGTCGCGAACGCCTGCCGACCGCGGGTGAAGAGGAACGCCAGCTGCCCGATCGGCTGGATCGAGCGGCCCGCGAGCATGATGATGGCGATGATCGCGCCCATCGTCATCTCGCCCTCGTTGAAGCGGTAGAAGCCGCCGATTAGCAGCCCGACGCTGATCAACTGCTGCGACACTCCGGCGAGGTTGACGGCCACCGCGGTCAGGCGGCGCATGCGCTCCTGAGTGGTTGCGGTCATGGTCGAATAGCGGCGCCAACGGCCGAGCATCTGCCCCTCGGCGCGGGCCGCCTTGAGCGTCTCGGCACCGGCGATCGATTCCACCAGCAACGAATTCTGGAGGCTCGAATCGGCCTGCGCATCCAAGGCGGCGCGGCCCATGGTTTTCTGCAGGCTGGCCCCGGCGAACAGCATCAGGGCGATACCCACGATCGGCACGATCACCAGCCAACCGGCAAGGACCGTAATGAGGATCAGGAACAGGAACAGGAAGACGACGTCGACCGCCAGGACCACTGTAGTCGAAGCGAAAAAGTCGCGGACCATTTCATATTCCGAGACGCGCCGGGCCAATGCTCCAGTGCTGCCCTGGCGAGCCGCCATCGGCAGGTTCATGACCTTTTCGAACAGTTTCTGCGCGAGCTTGGCATCGAGCTTGCGCCCAATCTCATCGATCAGTTGCGCCCTGGCCAGCCGCAGGATGAAGTCGAACACCAAAGCGAGGCCGACGCCGGCGGCGAGAACCCACAGGGTCGACACGGCCTTGTTGGGGATCACGCGATCGTACACGTTCATCGTGAACAAAGGCATCGCCAGCGCTAGCAGATTGACGATGAGGGCGGCCAGCAGGACCGGCCAGAATTCGCGCCGAACCTTCCACACTTCGGACCAGAACCAGTGGGTGCGCTTGGCTTTGTCCCACGGACGCTCGCCTTCACGTTCCTTGGCCGGATCGGCCTCAACAACGACCGCGCGGCCGGTGTAATTGGCTTCGATTTCGGCCAGCGGAGCCCAGAATGGTTCGGGCACGCCGGGTGCATAGATTACCCCGTCGGTATCGCGGATCTCGAGCAGGACCGCGGCGCGATCCTCGGATAGTTCGAGGATTGCCGGCAGCTTGCGCGTCGGCCATCCCTTCATTTTGCGGTTGTAGGGATCGCCGCGCATCCCGACCTGCTCGAGCGCCGGCTCGATCTGGTGAAATGGCAGCGAGCCAGTCTCGGAGAGCGCGAGCCCTGCGCGAAGGAGCACCGGCGACGACGGCCGGTCCGACTCCTTCGCTAGATAAGCCAGGCAATCGAGGACGGGGTCAATTTCGTGCGACGGCCGTGCGTCAAGCCAATGCATGAAACTCACTACCCGTCCTCAAGACTAATTGCTG
>JBDSNQ010000263.1:0-9374 GCA_039915275.1 Sphingomicrobium sp. | reverse complement strand
GTGTAGCTGAGGATCAGCCCGAGCACGATCAGCACGCCCCAGCCGAGCCTGCCGGCGAGCTCCGACAAGGGTGAGACCAAGGCCACGTAAAGGTGATTGGCGGCCGTCCGCGCCGGCGTGTGATGCGTGTCCTTTTTGGTCAGCACATAGCGATGTTGGCTGCGCAGCCAGTTGGTGACCGCGGCCACGATCAGCGGCACGATCACCGTCGCGATAATGATCCACGGCCCGTAATGCTTGGTGAAATCGGCCACCGACGGCTGCTTTTCGCCCGGAGCGGTGGTCAGCATTGAGATCATGAAATGGGCAATGCTGTAGATCGCCCACGCCCAGCTGATGCCGACGATCCCCAGCGCGACCGTCCGCGCCGCCGGTTCGAGCGCGCCCGGCTCGGCCAGCGCGCCGTGCAGCACGCCGGTGCTGGGCCGCTCGGTATCGGGCGCCCGTAAGGTGATCAGGATCAATATGCCGATCAGCGCCGCCATGATCAGATAGACCAAGGACCAGCTCATTCGCGCCGCCAGCACCAACGCCAGCGCGCCGCCGACGATGCTCGCGATGCGATAGCCGAATTGATAGACAGCGGAGAGCAGTTCGACCGGCGTCTTCTCGTCGGCGACGTCGATCCGCCACGCATCGACCGCCACATCCTGGGTCGCCGAGGCCAGCGCGGCGATGACCGCGAAAATGGCGAACGTGCCGACGTTGGTCGCCGGGTTGGTCGCGGCCAGGCCGGCGAACGCCGCGATCATCACCGTCTGGCACAGGATGATCCAGCTCTTGCGGCGGCCGAGCCGGTCAAGCAGCGGCAAGGGGAAGCGGTCGACCAGCGGCGACCACAGGAATTTGAAGCTGTACGACAGGCCGATCCACGACAGCACGCCAATCGTGGCGAGGTTGATCTTGGCCTCGCCCAGCCACGCGTTGAGCGTCCCGATCAGCAGCGCGTAGGGCAGGCCCGAGGAGAAACCGAAGGCCAGCATGGTCGAGGCTTTTTGGGTAGCCAGCGCCGCGCGCAGCAGCTTCCAGCCCTTGGGTCGCTTTGCCGCCACCGCTTCTGCCAATGTGCCCTCCCGGCTGGTTCTGGACCCAGCTTAGCTAGGTTTCACGACCTGCCTAGCCCTGCGACCAAGGATAAATCGACGTGGCGACGCTTGCCGTCGACGAGCTGTCAGGCCTCGGAGCGGATAAACAGCTCAAGCCCCTTGGGCGGCTTGACCGTTTCGCCCGAAAGATGGCGGTCGACGCTGTCGATCGCGCCTTTAAGCTGCCGCTCGGAATAGGGCTTGAGCAGGCAGCCGACCGCGATCTCCGCCGCGCCCGGGTAAGGATGGCCGGTCGCGAACAGGGTCGGGATGCCGCGCTCCTTCGCCGCCTTGGCAAGATGGATGCCGGTCTGCTGGCTGCGCAGGCGGACGTCGCTCAGGATCAGATCGACCTGCTCATTCTCGAGCACTTTCATCGCTTCCTCGAAATCGTCGACGGTGGCGACGATCTCATATCCGGCGTCGCCGAGCATGGTTTCATTATCGAACGCGGTTAAGGGTTCGTCCTCGACGATGAGGATCCGCTTGACGATCCGTTTGCGCTTCCCGAACAGCATGGTCACCTTATCGAGGAAATAGCTTGCCCCCGCAACGAACGAAATCGGATCCCGTGCCGCGCCGCCGCGGCGCTGGTCGCATGGTGTCGAAAAAGCCCGAGCCGCGCGAGAGCGGTCCGCAGCGCATCGCCAAGCTCCTCGCCCGCGCTGGCATCGCCTCTCGCCGTGATGTCGAGCGGATGATCGCCGACGGCCGCATCGCCTTGAAGGGCACCGTGCTGACCACGCCGGCGACGCTGCTGACCGATCTTGCCGGCGTCACCGTCGACGGCAAGTCGGTGC
Source organism: Sphingomicrobium sp. (assembly GCA_039915275.1). Classification (GTDB taxonomy): domain Bacteria; phylum Pseudomonadota; class Alphaproteobacteria; order Sphingomonadales; family Sphingomonadaceae; genus Sphingomicrobium. Next base: position 7,489 of record JBDSNQ010000263.1, on the reverse strand, counting down.
GTCCGCCGGCGGCGGCGCGGCTGTTCCGCTTCTACAAGCCGCAGGCGACTCTGACCGCCGAGCGTGACCCCAAGGGCCGACCGACGATTTACGACCGCCTGCCGCCGGGCCTGCCCCGGCTGATCCCGGTCGGCCGCCTCGACTTCATGACCGAAGGGCTGTTGCTCTTGACCAACGACGGCGAATTGAAACGCCAGCTCGAATTGCCCAGCACCGGCGTCACCCGCCACTACCGCGCCCGCGCCTTTGGCGCCGTCAGCCAGGCGGCGCTCGAGGATTTGGCCGAAGGCGTGACCATCGAAGGCATGCGCTACGGCTCGATCGACGCCAATCTCGAGCGGCGGACCGGGCGCAATTGCTGGATCCAGATGAGCCTGACCGAGGGCAAGAACCGCGAAGTCCGCCGCGTCCTCGAATATCTCGGTCTCCAGGTGTCGCGCCTGATCCGCACCGGCTACGGCCCGTTCGACCTGCGCGGGCTCGACCCCGGCGGGGTCGACGAGGTCGACCGCAACCAGCTCGCTCACTTCCGCAACAGCCTCAAGTGAGGATCATCGCCGGCGAGTGGCGGGGACGAAAGCTGGTCTCGCCGCCCGGCGAGTCGACCCGGCCAACCGCCGACCGCGTCCGCGAAACCCTGTTCTCGATGCTCGCCAGCCGCCTCGGCACGTTCGAGGGCCTGCGTGTCGCCGACTTGTTCGCCGGCAGCGGCGCTTTGGGCTTGGAAGCGCTGTCCCGAGGCGCGGGGTTCGCCACCTTCGTCGAAAATGACCCGAAAGCGGCGGCGGCGATCAAGGCCAACGCGACGCAATTGGGCGCGCTCGACCGCGTACAAATCCTCGGCGGTTCGGCGCTCGCTTTGCCACGATCCGAACCGTTCGACCTGATCTTCGCCGACCCGCCCTATGCGCCAGGATCGGACACGGCGGCCATCGCCGCTGTAGCCGCCGCAAATTGGTTGGCCCCAAGCGGCTGGATGGCGGTCGAAACCGCGCGCGGCGACACCGTCGATCCGGGCGTCTGGACGATCGACGCGACCCGCAATGTCGGCCGCGCCAAGCTTACGTTTTTGCGCTCGGATTAGCCTTTTTCGACGCTTTCTTGATTTCCTCAAACTCGCTCGACAGCCGCCGTCCGATAGCGGCGGCGGCGGCTTTACCGGCCGCCTTGACCGTTTTGCTCGACTGGCCGTCGGCGCCCGTCTTGCGGCTGTGACGGCTCTCGGCGACGGCGGCCAGCGCGGCGGTCGCCCCGACCGCGAGCAGGTCGGCGACCAGCGGGCTTTCGAGCAGCTTGAGCAGCGCATCGACCGCCGTATCCTTGGAAGCGCGCCCCGACGAGGAAGCCTTGCGCGCCTTCGCTTTGGCTTTCGGCTTGGTCGCGGCCTTCTTCTTTGCGGTTGCTTTCTTGGCCATTGGATTCACTCCCTGAGGTTCGGTTCGCTTGTTTCAACTCACGCGCCGCATGTCGGTATCCGCGAACGGCTGCGCAAGCGAGCAGGCATCGTCGCGCTGACCATCGAGCCAGCGGCCGACATCGCCTGGCCGCAACATCACCGGCATCGCCTTGGGATGGACCGCGCCGACCGTCGCATTGGGCGCGCAGGTCAGGAACGCCATATATGGCCCCTCCTCACCTTGCCGCCACAGCCCGGCGAAGGCGAACAGCGGCGGATGCGCGTCGGCCAATCCGAACCACACCTTGGCTTTGCGCTTGGTCGCGGGGTCGGGCTCGGCGGTCCATTCGCAGAAACTGGTCGCGGGGACGATGCAGCGGCGCTTGGGATCGTTGAGGGCGTTGCGCCAGAACGGGCTCGCCAAATTGCGGACGTTGGTCACCGGCCGCGATCCCGCGCTGGCCGGTCCCGGAAAACCCCATCGCATCGCCTGCAGCGCGAGGCCGCCGCCGGCCTTTCGAAGAAGTACCGGAGCATGATGACCGGGGTAGATTTCGTCGAACGGGGGCACGTTCTGGGTGTCGCCGTCGAACGGGCCGAAAATCCGCCTGAGCTCATCGACCGTCGCGGTCATGCTGTAGAGATTGCACATCGCCGTCGCTCTAACCGCCGTACCACTGTATTGACAATGTAACACACCAGTTCTAAACGGCTGCGCAACAGTGGGAGGAATAGGTAATGTATAGTCAGAATGAGCTCGACGAAGCCGTCTCGGCCGGCGCGATTACCGCCGAGGCCGCCGCGTCCTTGCGCGCCTACATCGAGCGCCAGGATTCCAGTTCGACCGTCGATGAGGAGCAATTCCGGCTGCTGACCGGTTTCAACGACATTTTCGTTTCGATTGCCGCCACGATCCTGTTGTTCGCTGTCGCCTGGATCGGCCACCAGATCGGAGCGAGCCTCGGTTTTGGAATCGAAGGCGACGGCCCCGCGTTCACCGGCCCGCTGGCGGTTGCCGCGGCGGCCTGGGGCCTGGCCCTGTTCTTCACCGCCAATCGGCGCATGGCGCTGCCGTCGATCCTGTTGCTGCTGGCGTTCGTCGGCGGCGTATTCGCGGCGGTCGCGTTCGGCGTGGTGCTGGCGATCGGCCCCGACCAGCTCGACAATAATCCGCAGCTTGGCGGCATCGTCGCCGCCATTTCCGGGGTCGTTGCCGCCGCTGCCGCGTGGTTCCACTGGAAGCAATTCCGGGTCCCGATCACGGTCGCCGCCGGCGCCGCCTCGGTCGCCGCGATCGCCGTCGGCCTGCTGGTCGCCGCGCTTGGAGACACGGCCGAGAATTCGCGCGACCTGATCCTCGGCTTCGTGCTCCTGCTCGGCATCGGCACTTTCCTGTTCGCGATGTGGTGGGATGGATCGGATCGCGCGCGGCTCACCCGCCGCGCCGATGTCGCCTTCTGGCTCCATTTGCTGGCGGCGCCGATGATCGTCCACCCGGTCTTCACGCTGCTCGGGCTGAACGACGGCAACGCCACCATCGGCGAAGGTTTCGTCGTCATCCTGCTTTATGTCGTGCTGGCGATTACGGCGCTGGCGATCGACCGTCGCGCCTTGCTGGTGTCGGCGCTCGCTTACGTCTTGTTCGCGATGCAGCAATTGTTCGCACAGTTCGGCGCGGTCGAGCTCAATGTCGCGCTGACCGCGCTGGTGATCGGCTCGGCATTGTTGCTGCTGTCGGCCTTCTGGCACCAGGCCCGCTCGGCGGTGGTCAAGCCATTGCCGTCCAGCCTGCGCGAGCGGCTGCCGATCATCAATCGCACGAGCGTCCCGCAACCGGCCGCATAAAGCGGCGTTCAACCGCGCCGGTCCCGGGGTCCGGGATCGGCGCGTCAACGCTCAAGCGCTCTTTACCTTCGGAGCGGACTCCTTCGGGCCAGGCTGGCGCTCCCGCTTCAAGGCTTCGACCTCCTCGCGCAGCGCGGCAAGCTCGTGCTCTAGCTCGGAAATGCCGGCGCGCGACGGGTCGACATCCTCGCCGCACGGCGTGCCGTAGGGGATGAAGCCCGGGCTGTAATGGATCGAGTCCACCGGCACCGCCCTGGCTGGAATTCCGACCACCGTAGCGCCCGGCGGGACGTCCTTGGTGACCACCGAATTGGCGCCGACCTTGGCACCCGCGCCAACCACCACCGGCCCTAGGATCTGCGCGCCCGAGCCGATCACCACCCCATCGTCCAGCGTCGGGTGGCGTTTGCCGCCGATGCCGGCGGACGGGTTCGTCCCGCCCAGCGTGACACTCTGATAAATGGTGACGTCATTGCCGATCTCGGCGGTCTCGCCGATCACCGTGAAGCCATGGTCGATGAAGAAATTGCGCCCGATCTTCGCGCCCGGATGAATGTCGATCGCGGTCAGGAAGCGCGCCAGATGATTGACCACGCGGGCCAGGAAATAGAGCTGTCCGCCGTACAGCCAATGCGCAACGCGGTGCATCCCCAGCGCCAGCACGCCGGGGTAAAGCAGCACTTCCCAGCGGGACCGCGCCGCCGGATCTCGAGACTTCACCGAGTCCAAATAGGCGATCAGCCCAGAATCCAATCCTGAATCCACGCGCACCCCTTGCTCTTCGTCGATCCAATTTAGGTGTGAGCCGCCCGAAATGCCAGCCGGTCCGAAGCTGCCACCGTCAGTTTCGCTTGCACGGCGATGCGCCGTTCGCCATTTCGCAAGCTCCAGCTCGGGCGGAGGGCGCCATTCTTCAGTCGATGTTCGCCGATCCAACGCTGCTCCTGACGTTCGCCGCGGTCGGCTTCGCAGCGCAGCTCGTCGACGGCGCACTGGGCATGGCGTTCGGGCAGATTTCGAGCACCATCCTGGTCAGCATGGGCGTGCCCCCGGCGGCGGCGTCGGCCGGCGTCCACACCGCCGAGACCTTCACCACCGCAGTCTCGGGGATCAGCCATGTCGCGCACGGCAATGTCGACTGGCGCTTGTTCTTCCGGATCGTCATCCCGGGCGTGATCGGCGGCGTGCTCGGCGCTTATGTCCTGACCCAGATCGACGCTTCGACCGCCAAGCCGCTGGTTCTCGCCTACCTTGGCGCCCTCGGGCTGTATCTATTTTACCGCGGCGTCATGCACCGCCACACCGAGCGCCGGCCAAAGATCGTCGCGCCCTTGGGCCTTATCGGCGGCTTTCTCGACGCGGCCGGCGGCGGTGGCTGGGGCGCCATCGTCACGTCCAACCTGCTGGTCCAGGGCAGCAACCCGCGCAAGACCATCGGCACCGTCAACACCGCTGAATTCTTCCTCACGGTGACCATCTCGGCGACGTTCATCGCTGCCTTGGGGTGGAAAGCCTTTACGGTCGCCACCTTTGGCCTGTTGATCGGCGGGGTCCTCGCCGCGCCTTTCGGGGCGTGGATGACCAAACGCGTCAATCCCGATGTCCTGCTGACGTTCGTCGGCGCCTTGCTCACCGCGACCAGCGGTTACGGGCTTTACCGGGCGCTAGGCTGAAGAGCCGATCTGGTATTAATCGCCCGAGTCGCTTATTCCGGTCGGGTTGATCGGAAACCTCACTGGCCACCTACCTCCCCACCATCAAGCAGCTGCAATATCTCGTCGCGCTTCGGGAACATGGTCACTTCGGCAGGGCCGCGGCCGCCTGCTACGTCACCCAGTCGACGCTCTCGGCCGGTTTGCGCGAGCTCGAAACCTTGCTCGGCGTCACTTTGGTCGAGCGCACCCGCCGCGTCGTCCGCTTCTCGGCGCTGGGCGAGAAGATCGCCGACAAGGCGGTCCGGCTATTGCGCGAGGCGGAGGAGATTTCCGAGGTCGCCCGCGCCGAGGGCCAACCGCTCCACGGCGAATTGCGGATGGGCGTCATTCCGCCCATCGCGCCGTTCCTGCTCCCGGCGATGCTGCCGAAGTTGCGCCGTGAGTGGCCGAGCCTCAAACTCTATTTGCGCGAGGAAACCAGCCAGGCGGCGTGCGAGGCGCTCCATCGCGGTCAGCTCGATTGCGTGCTGTTGGCGCTCCCTTACGGCTGCGGCGAGGTTGATTCAGCGCCCTTGTTCGATGACCCGTTGTTCGTCGCCTTCCCCCGCGGCGAAGCTCCGGTCGGGGCCACGGTCGACATCGCGGCGATCGACGAGAATCGCATGCTGCTGCTCGAGGACGGGCATTGCCTCAAGGATCATGCGCTGTCGGCCTGCAACCGGCCCGACCTGCGCGCCCACGCGGCGATGATGGGCACTTCGCTACACACCCTGGTCCAGATGGTCGACAATGGGCTCGGGCTGACGTTCATCCCGTCGATGGCGATCGACGCCGGCATCCTCGACGGCACCAATGTCGAAGCCAGGCCGCTCGAGTCGACACACGGCTTTCGCCGCATCGCGCTCATCTGGCGCCGCTCGAGCCCGCGCGAAAGCGAGTATCAGCTGCTCGCCGCCGCGCTCCGCCGGATCGTGGCGGAGATCGGCGGCAACCGCCCCGCTTAGTCGGAAGTGGCCGGCGCCGCCCCGACGTCGAAGCGGTCGGCGTTCATGACCTTGGTCCATACGCGCACGAAGTCGCACACGAATTTTTCTTCGTGGCCCTTCTCGGCATAAACTTCGGCGGTCGCGCGCAGCTGGCTGTTCGAGCCGAAGATGAGGTCGGTGCGGGTGGCGCGCCAGCGCTCTTGCCGACCGCCGCGAACATAGCCAATAAACTCCTCGTCGCCACTGGTCGCGACCACTTCCCACACCGTGTCCATGTCGAGCAAACTGACGAAATAATCGTTGGTCAGCTGGCCTAAGCGGTTGGTCAAAGCGCCGTTCTTGCTCGCTTTGTAATTGGCGCCGAGCACGCGCAACCCGCCCAGCAGCACCGTCATCTCGGGCGCCGACAGGCCGAGCAATGCGGCGCGGTCGAGCAGCAGCTCCTCGGTCTTCACGCTGTGCCGGGTCTTGAGATAGTTGCGGAATCCGTCGGCCGGGGGCTCCATCACGTCGAAGCTGTCGACGTCGGTCCAGTCCTGGGTGGCGTCGCCGCGCCCGCCGGTGAACGGCACGTCGATCGCGAAGCCGGCGTCCTTGGCCGCTTGTCCGACCGCCGCCGTGCCGGCCAACACGATCGCGTCGGCCATTGACAGGCCGCCGCGCAATTCGTCGATTTTGGCCAGGGTCCGCGCCAGTTCCTCGGGCTCGTTGACCGCCCAATCCTTTTGCGGGGCAAGCCGGATGCGCGCGCCGTTGGCGCCGCCGCGATGGTCGGACTTGCGATAGGTCGAGGCTGACGCCCAGGCGGTCTTGACCAGCTGGCCGATGCTCAGGCCGCTGCCGAGGATCGCAGTCTTGAACGCCGCGACATCGCCATCCGACGGCTTGCTCCCGGCCGGAACCGGGTCCTGCCAGATCAGATCTTCCTGCGGAACTTCGGGCCCGAGGTAGCGGTCCTTGGGCCCCATGTCGCGATGGGTGAGCTTGAACCAGGCGCGGGCGAAGGCGTCCTTGAACGCCTCATGATCATTGCGGAATTTCTCCGAGATCACACGGAATTCGGGGTCCTCCCGAAGCGCCATGTCGGCGGTGGTCATCATCGTCGGCACCCGCTTCGACGGATCGTGCGCCGCCGGCGCCATGTCCTCGGGCTTCTGGTTGATCGGCTGCCACTGCTGCGCGCCCGCCGGTGACCGCACCAGTTCATATTCGTAATCGAGCAGCAGACGGAAATAATTCTCCGTCCATGTCGTCGGCGTGTTGACCCACGAACCTTCGATGCCGCTGGTGATGGTGTGCTCGCCAATGCCGCTTTCGTGGCTGCTGATCCAGCCGAGACCCTGCAGCGCCATGTCCGCGCCCTCCGGCGCCGCACCGACTAGGTTCGCGTCGCCGGCGCCATGTGCCTTGCCGAAGGTGTGGCCGCCAGCGGTCAGCGCGACGGTTTCCTCATGGTTCATCGCCATCCGCTCGAAGGTGATCTTGATGTCGCGCGCCGATTGCAGCGGATCGGGGTTGCCGCCCGGCCCTTCGGGATTGACGTAAATCAGCCCCATCTGGATCGCCGCCAGCGGATTTTCGAGCTCGAGTTCTCGGTCCGGCTGGAT
>JBDSNQ010000080.1:0-3602 GCA_039915275.1 Sphingomicrobium sp. | reverse complement strand
CGCCGGCGCCGGCGACTAATGCGACCGATGGGACAGCGCCGCCGCCCGCCGCACAGGTCGCGCAAGACGGCAATGGCCCCGACCAAACCGAAATCATCATCACCGCGACCAAGCGCGAAGAAAATCTGCAGAACGTCCCGATCAGCGTTCAGGCGATCGGGACTCGCCGACTCGACCAGCTCAATATCTCGAACTTCGAAGATTATACCAAGCAGTTGCCGTCGGTCAGCTTCGACACGTCGCAGCCCGGATCGACCACCGTCTATGTTCGCGGCGTCGCGACGGGCAGTGACGGGAACCACACCGGCTCTTTGCCCTCGGTCGGCTTCTACCTCGACGAGCAGCCGGTGACGACGATCGGTGGAACGCTCGATGTCCACATTTATGACATCGCCCGGATCGAGAGCCTCGCCGGGCCGCAGGGCACGCTGTACGGCGCCTCGAGTGAGGCCGGCACCATCCGTATCATCACCAACAAGCCGGAGCTCGGCGTCACTTCCGGGCGCATTGATGTTGAGGGCAATCGAGTTGACCACGGCGGCACTGGCGGCAGCGTCGAAGGCATGATCAATCTGCCGATTGGCAATCACATGGCTTTCCGCGCGTCGGCTTTCTATCAGCAGGACGCCGGTTATATCGACAATATCTTCGGCGAACGGACCTATTGCGGGACTGCGATCCGCGATGAGGAGGATGAGATTGTCGGTTGTATCCGCAACGGCTTCCATCGCGACAATAGCGCGTTAGTTAAGAAGAATTTCAACACACAGAAAATCTGGGGCGGGCGCGCAGCGCTGAAGATCGACCTCGACGACAATTGGACAATCACGCCGACGATCATGCACCAGAACAATCATGCCGAGGGTGTGTTCTTCGAGGACTTCCCGCTCGGCGATTTGCAGACGCAGCGTTTCCGCAAGGAACCGACGCGCGACAGGTTTACCCAATATGCGCTGACGATCGAGGGCAAGATCGGCAATTTCGACATCACCTACGCTGGCGCCTATATGCACCGGCCCACGTCCGGGGTCTCGGATTACACCGAATATTCCTACGCTTATGACGTTGCCTACGAAGGATCGGGCGGCAACGCTTATGTCTATTATTTCCAGAACGATGCGGGGGATCTGGTCGATCCGACCCAGTACATTGTCGGCGGCAATAACTTCAAAAAGTTGAGCCAGGAACTGCGGATTGCGTCGCCAGCGGACAAACCGTTGCGGGTCATCGCGGGCGCATTCTATCAGCACCAGTCGAACGATATCCTTCAGGACTATAAAGTCGATGGGCTTGGGTCGCTGTTTTCGGTCAACGGCCGTCCCGGGACGGTTTGGCTAACCAAGCAGGAACGCATCGATCGCGACTATGCTTTGTTCGGGGAAGTCAGTTACGACGTCACTCCGCAGATCACGCTGACTGGGGGCGGACGGTACTATAAATTCGATAACACGGTGTTCGGATTTGCCGGCTACGGTCGAAACCCGGCCTATATTCAGGACGCGAACGGCGATCCGATCGATGACACCATCGCGCCCAATGCTGTCGGCAATTCTAAGACAGGTGTCGCACAATGCTTCACTTTGAGTGGCGACAGCTTGCGGGATTCGCAAATCAATGGGACCGACACGACGCTATTTCTCGACGGCGTTCTGCCCGGGACTCCCTGCATCAATGTGGGCCGTTTTGAAAACGGCAAGATCAAGCCGAAGCAGAGCAAGGGCGATGGTTTTACGTATCGTTTCAACGCCACTTACAAGCCGCGACCAGGTCTCATGGTCTATGGAACCTGGTCGAAAGGCTTTCGTCCGGGCGGCATCAATCGTCAGCCCGGCCTGTCTCCTTATTCCCCCGACTTTCTCGTCAACTACGAGCTCGGGTGGAAGACTTCGCTCGGTCCGGTGCGGTGGAACGGAGCCCTCTTCCATCAACGATGGAAAACCTTTCAATTCAGCTTCTTGGGCGAGAGCAGCCTGACCGTCGTTCAGAACGGGCGTGATGCAAACATCGATGGCATTGAGAGCGACGTCAGCTACGTGCGGGGCGGGCTGAGCCTGAATGCTGCGGCGGCCCATACCAATGCCAAAACCAAGGGAAATATTTGCAACGTTGCCATCGATATCGATCCGTCGCCCGATTGCACGGGCTTCGATACGCGCGGGCGCCCGGACTCGATCGCTGCGCCGTCGGGAACTCGACTGCCCGTCACACCGAAGTTCAAGATCACAGGGACGGCGCGTTATACTTGGGACGTTGGCACGGGCAAGGCGCACGGCCAAATCGGTATCGTGCATCAAGGATCAGCACCATCCTATCTGAAGATTGACGATGCTATCCTAGGGAAATTGCCTGCATCGACATTGGTGGATTTGAGCGCCGGCTATGACTGGCGGAACATGAGCTTTGAACTGTTCGCAACCAACATTTTCGACAAGCGCAACCAGTTGTCGAGGTTCATCATTTGCGGCAGCAATTGCAGTACCAGCGACTTCCTTCACATCGTTCCCGGCCGTCCACGCACGATCGGCATCCGCGCGGGGATGAAGTTCTAGCGCCGGTTCGGGCAGCGTGACTCCCCGCGCCACGGCCGCCGGCATTGCAGCGCTTGCCGCGGTGTGGCTGGCGATGATGCTCGGCGGCACCGGGCCGCTCGACCACCGGCTGCTGGGCGCGCTCTATGCGGCTGACACTCCGGCCGTGCGCGGCGCGGTGCTGCTCGCCACCAATCTTGGCCAGTGGCTGGTGCTGGTCATCGTGACGCTGATCGGCGCGGCGTGGCTGCTTTATCGGCGCCAGGCGCGGGCCGCGCTGCTGCTGGTGGCGATCACGCTCGCCGGTCGCTTCCTGGTCGATTTCCAGAAGCTTGGTATCGGGCGCCACCGGCCCCAAGACCAGATTCACCTGGTGCCCGTGCACGATTTGTCGTTCCCGAGCGGCCATGCCGGCAACACGATGATCGTGCTCCTGAGCCTGGCTTTGCTGGTCGCGCCGCGGCGATATCGCTATTTCGCGGTTTCGATCGCGCTCCTCGGCACGGCAGTGGTCGGCATCAGCCGCCCGATGCTCGGCGTCCATTGGCCGAGCGATGTCGTCGGCGGCTGGGCATTCGGCGCCGCCTGGGTGCTGCTGATGGTCGCTCTTGCCGATCGGCTTCGACAGGCAGACAGTGGCAGCACCAATTCGGAAGGGACGGGGCAATGAATAGCAGCAAGCCATTCACTTTATTGGCGGCGGCGATCTTTCTGCTGATGGCGGTGGTTCATATCTATCGGCTCGCGACGGGTTTCCAGATCATTGCCGGCAGCCATACTATGCCGATGGCGGTGAGCTGGATCGCGACAGTCCTGACTGCCGTGCTGGCCGTAATGCTGTACCGCGAGAGCCAGCGCTAACTCCGCCTAGACGTTGAAGCGGAATAGCAGGACGTCGCCGTCCCGGACGACGTATTCCTTGCCCTCGGCGCGCATCTTGCCGGCGTCCTTGGCGCCGGTTTCGCCGCCGCACGCAATGAAGTCAGCGAAGGCGATGGTCTCGGCGCGGATGAAGCCGCGTTCGAAATCGGTGTGGATCTCGCCGGCGGCTTCGGGAGCCTTGGCGCCCTTGTG
>JBDSNQ010000095.1:0-4944 GCA_039915275.1 Sphingomicrobium sp. | reverse complement strand
TCGACGCCAAATTGGCCGCGCCGAACCCGGACTTCCTCAGCTACACCATATCCAAGCGGGCGCTGGCCGGATTGACCGAGCTCGCGGCGCGGGCGTTTGCGCCCAAGGCCATTCGTGTCAATGGCATTGCGCCCGCGCTGATGCTGCGATCAGCCGGGCAAAGCGAGGAGAATTTTGCCGTGATGAGCAAGGCCAATCCGCTGCGGCGCGCGATCGAGCCCGGCGATGTCGTGGCCGCGCTGCGCTATCTGATCGCGGCGCCGGCGGTTACAGGGGAGGTGCTGACGATCGATGGCGGCCAACGCTTCTGGTCGCTTGAGCGCGATGTTCAGTTTCTGGAGTGCAAATGACGGACGCCGAATATAAGCTGGATGGGATGGTGCCCGATCATTTGCGGGTCCGGTCGAGTCGGATCTTGCTCGACGCGCTGGAGGTTCAGGCCGACATCGGCTTTCATGAGTTCGAGATTGGCACGCCGCAGCGTCTGTTGATCACGGTCGAAATTTGGTTGGAAGATCTGTCGCTGCCGGCCGACGACGATCCGTCGCAGGCGTGGGACTATGACTATTTGCGCACCGAAGTCGCGGCGCTGGCTGGAGCGCGACGCTATAATTTGCAGGAGACACTGGCTCACGCGATCTTCCGGCGGTTCGCCGCAATGCGGGGCGTCAAAGCACTCAGAGTGGCCACCACCAAGCCCGACATTTACGAGGATGCGCGGGGGGTCGGTGTCGAAATAACTTCGTTCGCTTGATTCACTATGCATTTAATCGCGCCACAGGGAAGTTTGGCGGCGCACCTTGCGGATGTGGAACAAAATCCGTTGCACGGCCTTTGAGCGGGTTATAAGAGTGCGCGCTTGGCCGACGGTATCTTGGTACTTCGGCAAGTGATTTCGACAGACCGGGTGCGCTTTCGAACGCCCAGTCTGACCGCTTTTCCAGCGGCTCGGTGAGGAGAATTGAGGCTTAATGTCTTACGCCAATAAGAAACAAATGAGCACCAACCGGACGCCGGCAATCGTCGTCGTGGCGCTCATCCACCTTGCGCTTGGTTATGCGCTGGTCACCGGGCTTGCCTACAATGTGGCCAAGAAAGCGATGGAGGATTTGAAGACCTTCGACGTGACGGAAGAACCGCCGCCCCCCGAAGAGAAACCGCCTCCCCCTGAAAAGACGGACACCCCGCCACCGCCGCAGATGGTCGCGCCGCCGCCGCTGGTGCGGACCAACCAGACGGCGCCGCCGATGGTCACCGTTCCGGTTGCGCCGCCGCCGGTCATCACGGTTCGCCCGCCGCCGGCTCCTCCGGCACCGCCCGCGCCGCGGATCGAACCTGCCCGGGCCAAGGCCAATCTGGCGTCTTATGTCTCGAATGACGACTATCCGTCGGACGCGCTCAATCGCGAGGAGCAGGGGACGACCGGTTTCCGTCTCGACGTTGGGCCCGATGGCCGGGTTTCGAATTGCACCGTGACCTCGTCCAGCGGATCGCGGTCTCTCGACGCCACGACATGCCGTTTGATGAAGAGCCGGGCAAGGTTTACGCCAGCGACCAACAGCACCGGCGCCAAGGTCGCTGACTCCGTACCCGGTCGAATTCGTTGGGTCATTCCGGCCAATTAGATCCTGCCCATTTTAGAACCAGAATAGTCATCAGAGGAAAGTAGAACGATCATGCAAACAGCCCCACCCGCCGCCGCTTCCGCTAATCCCTATGGCCTGTTGCAGGCCCTCCAGGAGGGCGGCCTCATCTCCTGGACGGTTTTCATCGTCCTGGTGATTATGTCGCTCGGCACATTCTACATCCTGTTCACGAAGTTGATGCAGCAACAGAAGATCATGAGTCAGGGCCGCAAGGTCCGGGCCAGTTTCTGGAACTCGCCGAACTTGCGCGAAGCCGCGACCAAGCTCGAGACACGCAGCGCCTATCGCTCGATCGTCGACGATGCGCTGGTCGCCCAGGAGCAGCATGACAAATTGGACGATCCGATCGACCGTCACGACTGGATGGCCAACAGCCTGGCGCGCAGCCAGGGTGCGATCGGCGCCCGTCTCGGCGAAGGCCTGGCCTTCCTCGCGACGGTCGGCTCGACGGCTCCGTTCATCGGTCTGTTCGGTACCGTCATCGGCATTTATCGCGCGCTCATCAAGATCGGCGCGTCCGGTCAGGCGTCGATCGACGTCGTCGCCGGCCCGGTCGGTGAAGCGCTGATCATGACCGCGCTCGGCCTGGTCGTCGCGGTTCCCGCGGTGCTCGCCTACAACTGGCTGATCCGCCGCAATAAATCGATCATGGAGGATCTCGCGGCCTTCACCAACGATTTGCATGGTTATTTGGTCTCGGGCGGCAAGGTAAAGCCGCGCATGGCTGGCGTCACCGGTAACGCTCCCGCCAAGTCGAGCGGTGCCCCTCCGCAGCGTCCCGGTGAGCCGCTTCGCACCGGCGCTCCGACGCCTGCTGACCGCGTTTAGTTGGCGCATCCCGCTTCGAACCGGCGCTAAACCGCCGGTTCGAACCGCGGGCAGTCGAACATTAGAGAAGGCCAAGACCGTATGTCGATGAGTGTAGGCCCCGCCGACGGCGAAGAAGACACCCCGATGTCGGACATCAACACTACGCCGCTGGTCGACGTGATGCTGGTGCTCCTGATCATCTTCCTGATTACCGTTCCGGTGGTGTTGCAGACCGTTCCGGTGAAGTTGCCCAACGTGCGGTTCGAACCGACCACGACCAAACCGGAAAACGTCAATCTGTCGGTCAAGGGCGCCGCTGACGGGTCGTGCGAAGTCTATTGGAACCTGCAGAAGGTCAACAGCCAGGAGCTGGTCGACAAAGCGGTCAAGAAGCTCGAGGACCAGATCAAGGCGGTCGGCGGCGTCGACAATATCAACGAAGAGAATATGCCCGAGGCGCATATCCGCGGCGACATCAACACGCCGTACAAATGCATCGGCGGGGCGGTGTACACCATGCAGCGCGCCGGGTTCGCCCGCGTCGGGTTCATTTCCGAGCCGCCCCCCGGCGGCACTATGACGCGCCTTTAAAAACTGCCTTTAAGACTCTAGGAGCCAGCCGCCATGGCAATGCAGACTACCGGTGACAATCAGGCCGGCGAACCGATGATGGAAATGAACATGACGCCGTTGATCGACGTCTTGCTGGTGCTTTTGATCATGTTCATCATCACCATCCCAATCCAGACTCACGCGGTGAAGCTCGACTTGCCGCAGAACCAGGAAAATCAGCCGCCGCCACCGGTTGAGCCGATCAAGAACAAGGTCGTGGTCACTGCCGCCGGGGCGATCCTGTGGAACGGGACGCCGGTCAGCTTGACCCAGCTCAGGCAATATCTCGACATTTCGCAGCAGATGAGCCCGGTGCCCGAGCTCCACCTCCAGCCCGAGCCCAACGCGCGCTACGAGACCGTCGACCAGGTGTTGGCGGTGACCAAGCTGGCGCACGTCGAAAAGATGGGTTTCGTCGGCAACGAGGCCTATGCCAATTTCTAGGCGACGGCTGCAGTCTTCCGATTGCCAAAGGGGCGGTCTTGACGGGCCGCCCTTTGTGTATGGGTTGAGGTCAATGCGGCGCTGAGACTAGCCGCCTCTGGCGCTTGGGAAATCCTCGTGCCATTGGCGCCACGTGAGCCAGACGCCTGATTTCGCCGTGGTCATCCTCGCCGCCGGGCAGGGGACGCGCATGCGCTCCGACATGCACAAGGTGCTGCACCCGATCGCCGGGCGGCCGCTATTGCTACACCTTCTCGACCGGGTCGATGGCCTGGGCGCGCAGAAGCGCGTGGTGGTGGTCGGCAAGGGCCGCGAGCAGGTCGAGGCGGCGCTCGACGGGCGCGACACGACGGTCGCCTTCCAGGCCCAGCAAAAGGGCACCGCGCACGCCGTTCAGCAGGCGGGCAATGCGCTCGCAGGCTACGATGGCGCGGTCCTGATCCTCTATGCCGACACGCCGTTCGTCGAAGCCGAGACCTTGCAGCGGATGCTCGATCGGCTCGACGGCGCCGACGGTCCGGGCGTGGTCGTGCTCGCCTCGCGCCCGGCCGACCCCGCGGCCTATGGCCGGATCGTCCTGGGCGAAGGCGACCGCATCGCCAAGATGGTCGAATATCGCGACGCGACCGAGGACGAGCGCGCCGTGCGGCTGTGCAACAGCGGCATGATGGCATTGCGCGCCCGCGACCTGTTCCGCTGGCTCGACCAGGTCGGCAACGCCAATGCCGCGGGCGAATATTATCTGCCCGACGTGGTCAATATCGCCGCCGCCGAGGGGCGCGATGCGGTGGTCATCGAAGGCGATCCTTACGAGACCGCTGGGGTCAACAGCCGCGCCGAACTTGCCCACCTCGAGCTCGAATGGCAGCGGCGGCGGCGCGAGCAGGCGCTGGAAGACGGGGCGACGCTGATCGACCCCGAAAGCGTGTGGTTCGCCTTCGACACCAAGCTTGGCCGCGACGTAACGGTCGAGCCGCACGTCGTGTTCGGGGCGATGGTCGAAGTCGCCGACGGGGCCTACATCAAGGCGTTCAGCCATATCGAGGGAGCGATGATTGGCGCGCGGGCCAGCGTCGGGCCGTTCGCGCGGATCCGGCCGGGCACTTGGCTCGGCGATGATTCGCGCGTCGGCAATTTCGTCGAACTGAAAAAGGCGCTGGTCGGGCGCGGCGCCAAGGTCAATCATCTAAGCTATGTCGGCGACGCCGACGTCGGCGAGGGCGCCAACATCGGCGCCGGCACCATCACCTGCAATTATGACGGGTTCGACAAGCACAAGACGGTGATCGGCGCGCACGCCTTCATCGGCTCGAACAGCGCCCTGGTGGCGCCGGTGATGATCGGTGACGGCGCGGTGGTCGGCGCGGGATCGGTGATCACCGAGGACGTCGCGGCCGACAGCCTCGCGGTCGGCCGCGGCGAGCAAAAGGGC
>JBDSNQ010000039.1:0-2798 GCA_039915275.1 Sphingomicrobium sp. | reverse complement strand
TGATCGCCGCGCCTTATCGCGGGAGCCAGGGGCAGGTTGTCGGCGTTGTCGGCGTGATCGGCCCGACGCGGTTGAACTACGCGCGGGTGGTCCCCATGGTAGATTTTACAGCGAAAGCATTGACGAGATTGATGGCATGACAATGGGAATCAATGGCGACGATGAACTGCACGACGAAGCGGAGGAGATTCGCAAGCAGACCGCCGCGGCTTCGCCTGAGCTCGCCGAGCACGACCGGTTCGCGGAATTGGAGAAAGCGCTCGAGGACGCCAACAGCAAGGCGCTCTATGCCGCTGCCGAGACCCAGAACGTCCGCCGGCGGCTCGAGGCCGAGAAAGCGCAGGCGGCGGCTTATGCCGCGGCCGGCTTCGCGCGCGACATGCTCAGCATCAAGGATCACCTCGACCGGGCGCTGGCGGCGGTGTCGGATGAGCTTCGCGCCGACCAGACCGCAAGCAATTTCCTGGCCGGGATCGAAGCCACGTCGCGCGAGATTGACGCGGCATTTGCCAGGCACGGCATCACGCGGATCGAGGCCAAAGGCCAGCCGCTCGACCCCAACAAGCACCAGGCGATGATGGAAATCGCCAGCGACCAGGCCGAGCCCGGCACGGTCGTCGAGGAAATGCAGCCCGGCTACATGCTCAAGGACCGGCTGCTCCGCCCGGCGCTGGTCGGGGTGGCGAAAAAGCCGGATTAATGCACTTCGCGGCTGTGGCTGTCGCTCTTGGTCGCGAGGCTGAAGCGGGGCTCGGCTTCGACTGCGCCGAATAGCCGCGCTGCGGCGTAGCGGCCGACCTCGGGGCCGTGCTTGAAGCCGTGGCCCGAACCGCCGCCGACCAGCAGCGCATTGTGAAACTGCGGGTGGATATCGATCAGGAAATCGCCGTTCGAGCTGTTCTCATATTGGCAGACGCGGGCTTCGGTTAGCGGCGCCGCCCGGAGCAAGGGAAAGCGGCGATCGCGAAAGGCGACGATCTCGGCCAGCGCAGCCTCTGACGGGCGGCGGTCAAAGGTGTCGGGATCGACCACGGCCCCGTGGGCGTCGTAGGCGAATTTGACGCCGCGGTTCTCGAGGTCGGGAAAGCCGTAGAACATGTCGCCGCCGTTGAAATCGGCCCAGCCGGGCATTGTTTCCGGCAAGAACCGCCGGTCGCCGGCGGGCGGCGCGAAGAAGAACACTTCCTGGCGGGTGGGGACGATCTTGCGGCTGAGCAAGGCGGGGAAGAATTTGGGCAGCCACGGCCCAAGCGCAAAGACGAAGTGATCAGCTTCGATGCGCTCTTCCGAGGCCAGTTCGACCGCTTCGAGGCTTTGGACCGAGCCGGCCGGCGGCAATGCCGCGCCGCGCAAATAGATGCCACCGGCGCGCACGAATTGCTCGACCAGGGTCTGTACCGCGCGGCGGGCCATCAGTGCCCCGAAGCCGGGCTCGAACAGGCCCGCCGCGATGCCGTCGAAGTCGATTATCGGGAAGCGCCGCGCCATCTCGCGCTGGGTCAAAAGTTCGCTGGGCAGATTGAGCTGGCGATGCGCCGCAACCGAGTCAGTGAGATACGCTTCCTCGGCCTGGAAGAAGAACAGGATGCCGGTGGGCAGGAAGATCGGCAGTCCGGAAATCTCGCTCAGCGCCTGCCACTGGCCGAGGCTGTCGAGTGCCATGCGGGTGTAGATCGCGTCTTTGCCATAAGCGGCGCGGATCAGGCGGGACTCGCCGCCCGATGACGCCTGGCTGTGGGCGGGGCCAAGCTCATCGACCAAAGTGACACGATGGCCGCCACCGAGCAGATGGTGCGCGGTCCAGGCGCCGAACACGCCGGCGCCGATGACGGCGACATGAGCCTTGGAACCCATCCGCGCGCCTTTGAGGATCGCGGGCGATAAAGCAACGCCGCCCGCTGCAATGGCCGACGCCGCGAGGGGCGAGCGGCCGTCGCGGTTACTGGGTTAGGCGATCAGCCGCGCTCTCCGGACGGCGGCGGCGGAGGCGGCGGTGGTGGTGGCGGCGGAACCGGGCACGCATCAGTCGCCAGGATCACCGATCCATCCGCGCAGGTCTGCGTCGCCGGAGGTGGTGGCGGCGGCGGAGGCGGCGGAGGTGGCGGCGCTGCTGCCGGACCGCCGAAGTTCTGGCGGATGGTCAGCCCGATCGTCCGCGGCTGGCCGATCAGATACCCGAAGCCGGACCGGAGGCCGCGCTCGCGGTGGATCGCCAGCTTGGGGTTCGTGTCGAACAGATTCTTGACGTAAAGCGTGACGTCGAGGCCGTTGATCCAGTGCACGCCGGCCGACAGATTGGCGATCGTATAGGACGGCAGGCGTAGCGAGCCGAAATCGATGTCCCCCGACCCGGATGCGCCAGTCGCGGGGTCGAAGAAGACCGCGCTATTTCCTCCGGCGTTGCTCAAGGAGCCCGCGCCTGGGACTTGGTCGGCCGGTTCGCCGAAGCGGTTACCTATATGCTGGACGCTGGCCGTGATCGACCAGTCGGAGTCGGAGGTCAGCCGCTGGCCGTATGTCGCAGTGGCAGCGAGCTGGATCTTCGGCACGGTCGGCAGGCGGTTCCCCCTTTCGATGCCGCCGAGGACCGCGCCGGTGCCGGTGAGCACCGTCGAATCGAACTTGGCGCTCTGGATGTTGCCGGCGAGCGACAGGTCCAGGCCCGGCATGGGGTGAGCCGAGAATTCGGCCTCGATCCCGGTGCTGTGCGCCTTGGGCACGTTGAACACCACGCGCGACGAGCAACTGCCCGCGGTCAAGGTCACCTGGAGGTTGCGGATCTCATTGTGGAACACTGC
>JBDSNQ010000201.1:0-6328 GCA_039915275.1 Sphingomicrobium sp. | reverse complement strand
CCAGCGGAGGACAGGCGCAAACATCCCCTCTGAAAAATGCACTTTATCGGAAGCCAGCGAATGTCGCTGAATGAGGGGATGGTGGAGCCGAGGGGGATCGAACCCCTGACCTCTGCAATGCCATTGCAGCGCTCTCCCAGCTGAGCTACGGCCCCGTCCGTTCGCGCCTTAAGCGAACTTCATTCCACTGAAAACTCGAAATTCCACCAGCTAAGGCGGGTCAAGCCTCGTCTTCATCCGCCGCGGTCTCGACTCCAAGTCCATCGTCGCCGGTCGCCAGGTCGACCTCGTCGTCGGCCGACGGTTCCTCGTCCTCGGCGATCGCCAGCTCTTCGGCCTCGAGGTCGGCCTCCGCGACCGGCTCCTTGGCGACGGGCGCGGGCTCGAACGCCACCGGTTGCTTGGACTTCAGGACAGGCTCGGGCACCCACTCATTGTGGCACTCGAGGCAGTGCACCGGATTGTCCTTGCCGAGATCGTAAAAGCGGGTCGAGCACTTGGGGCAAGTGCGCTTGGCGCCCCATTCGGGCTTCACCATGGTGGGCGGTACTCCAGGTCTGTAATGTCAGGGGCGCGGGCGGTGCCGCACGGTCGGCGGGCGCCTTGCCATAGGCATGGTGCCCTGTCAAAGCCCGGGCGTCTAAGCGCAGTGGGAGCGAGGCAATGGCCCTGGTGGAATATAGCCGGCGTCGCTTCATCGGGACGATCAGCGCCGGCCTCGCCGCGGCGGCGGTCACCAGGCCGTCGTGGGCGCGGGGTCCGGCGACTTATCCCGCACCCGATGTGGAGCGGATGATCGCGGTCCCCGGCGGCCGCGTCTACGTTCGCGTCAACGGCGATCTCAAGGGACCGCGCGCGCCGATCGTGTTCCTCCACGGCGGGCCGGGCGGCACCCACAGCGCCTATCTCGACGCGCTGGCGATGGCCGGCGAGCGGGCGGTGATCCTCTACGATCAGCTCGACAGCGGCCGGTCCGATCATCCCGGCGAGCCGCGCAATTGGACGGTCGCCCGGTTCACCGACGAGATCGATGCGGTGCGGCGCGGGCTCGGCGTGGCGCGGTGGCACGTCGTCGGCCACAGCTGGGGCGGCACTATGGCGCTCGAATATGGTGCGCGGCGTCCGGCGGCGCTACTCGGGCTGGTCCTCGCCAGTCCGCTGATTTCGACCCGCAGCTGGATCGCCGACGCCAATGCGTTGCGCGGCCAGCTTCCCGCCGCGACCCAGACGACGCTTGCGCAATGTGACCCGCCGAGGCCGGTGACGCCGGCGTGCGACGCGGCGACCGCTGAATTCTACGCGAAGTTCAATCGGCGCGAGCCGCGGAGCGATGGTGCCAAGGCCTATGCAACGGCGCAGATCGCGGCCGGCGACAAGGGCTTTAACCAGTCTCTCTACAACCGCATGTGGGGGTCGAGCGAGTTCGTCGCGACCGGCACGCTCAAGGATTATGACGGAGAGCCGCTGCTGGCCCGGCTCGACGGCCCGCGAACCTTGTTCATGGTCGGCCAATATGATGAGGCGCGGCCGGTCACCGCCAGCCTGTTTGCCGAGCGCGTGCCGGGCGCCGAGTATGCGGTGATCCCGGGCGCCGCCCATGGCCTGTTCGGCGATCGCCCGGAAGAAGCCCTGGGGATCCTGCGCCCATGGCTTGCGCGACAGGACCGCGCCTGATGCCGCTGATCGCGGTCGATGGTCCGGCGGCGAGCGGCAAGGGCACCATTGCCAGGGCCCTGGCGGCGCATTTCCATCTGCCGCACATGGACACCGGAATGCTGTATCGCGCGGTGGCGTTGAACCTGTGGCGCTGGGGCGGAGATCCCAGCAGCGAGTTCGAGGCCTTGCGTGCATGCGATGTCGCCGCCATCGATCCCGACGACCCAGAGCTGAGGACCGAGCCGGTATCGAGCATTGCCTCGCGGGTGTCGGCCTATCCGTCGGTCCGCGCCGCTTTGCTCGATCGGCAGCGGCAGTTCGCGCAGCAGCCCGGCGGGGCAGTACTCGACGGGCGCGATATCGGCACCATCGTCGCGCCCGATGCCGACGCCAAGCTGTTCGTCACCGCCTCGCCCGAAATCCGCGCCCAGCGCCGCGTGCGCGAGCTGCTGGAGCGCGGATTGCCGGCCCATTATGAGGATGTGCTGACCGACATCCGCGCCCGCGACGCACGCGATTCCAACCGCGCGGCGGCACCGCTGCGGCAGGCCGACGATGCCGATCTGCTCGACACCACCAAGCTTGATGTCGAGGCGGCGATCGCCGCGGCGATCCGGCTGGTAGAGCAACGCCTCAAGAAATAGCACCAACTGTCGGCTCGCAGACTCGGATTACGGGTCCATATCGATTATTGTCCCGCTTCGGGGAGTGGCGTTATGCGGGAATACAGGCTGTATTGCCTGGACGGTGCCAAGCGCATCCAGCACGCCGCCCAGGTCATCACCGCGCAAGACGACGAGGGTGCGATCGACGTCGCCCGCGGGCTCGACATGCCGATGACCTGCGAGTTGTGGCATCACCAGCGGCTGGTCGCGACCATCGCCGCGGCGAAAGACTAGCCGCTAGTTCGACCGCGGAGTCGCCGCGACCGTGGCGATCTTGACGTCCGCCAGACCTCTGTCAGCCTTGGGATCGCGCCCGTAGACGTCGTCGGCAAAGGTCAGCGCGGCGCCGTCGACACCGGGCTGAGCGGTCAGATAAGTGATGTAGACCGGCACGCCGGCGCTCAGCAGGACATGTTGCTCGGGATCGGCGGACGGCGCCACTGGCTCGTGCCCGAGGAGCCAGCGGCCGAAGCGCTGCGCATCCTCGAGCCGGATGCAGCCGTGGCTGAAGGTGCGCCGGGCCTTGGCGAAATACTCGCGCTTGGGGGTGTCGTGGAGATAGATGCCGAGGTCATTGGCGAAGCCGAACTTGATCGCCCCCATCATATTGTTGGGCCCGGGCAGCTGGCGCAGATGGACTTCGGTGGTGCCGGCCGCGACCGCTTTCCAGTCAATCGTGGCGGGATCGATTACGGTCCCCTGGCTGGTCCAGTCCGACGCCAGTTGATAGCGGGCGGCGCGCAAATAAGCGACGCCGCGCTTGAGCACGAGCGGCGCGATTTCGGCCCGCGCGGCATCGGCCGGGATATTCCAATAGGGATTGAAGGTCACATAATGGATGGTCCCGGCGAGCATCGGCGTCGGCGTCTTGGGCTTGCCGACCACCACCTTCATCGTGTCGACCTGGCGGCCGTCCTCATACATCGCGAGCTGGGCGGTGGCGGCATTGACGAGGATGAAGCGCCCGCTCGATGGCAGGATGCGGGCGCGCTCGAGGTTGGCGAGCAGGCGCGGGTCGGGGGCGAGGCCGCCGCTGGCCTGCATTTGCGCCCAGGCTGCATCGCGAAATTGGGCGTAGATCGAGTTGACCGCGGAGATCGCGCGGACGTGGGCGAGGAGCGACGGGGCGCGGGCGGCGTCGGTCAAGACGCGGTCGGGCGTCGGGATTTTCAAGGCAAGCGCGGGGTCGCCATAGGCCAGGCCGGACACCGGAGCGTTGAGCGCGCGGGTATATTGGACCCAGACGGCGGACAGGAGCTTGTCCTCGGCCGTGAACGGGTTGGGTTTGGCGGTTGTGGTGAGCGTGGCCGGAGCTTCGACGGCGCTCTCAACTCTGGCCAGCGCCGCATCGACCTGGCGGGCGAGGTCGGGTCCATTGGCGAGGCCGTCGAGCGAAGCGCGTTCGAGGATCGCCGGCAGCAGCTTGGCCGCGGCCAGGCTCGAAGCGTCACGGAACCAGATCGGGGCGTTGGCGCGGGCGGCGTAATAAGCGTCGACGGCGGGGGTCGCGGGGAGGGTGGCGGCGTGCGCCGGGGCTGGCGTTGGCGCGGCTGCAAGCTGGGCAGAAACGGGCGCGGCGCCGCACAGCAGCGCCGCCGCCGCCGCGGATGCTGTTTAAAATTGTGTGTTGAATCTCACTTCGTCTTCGCCTTCACCGATCTTCGCCGTCACGCTCCGACGCCTAACGCAACCGAGGGCGTCGCGGTCCCCTGAATTGCGAATTAGCCGCCATATTCTAATGCCTTGTGACCGCCGGGGCACAGTTTTGGGTCGGCGCCCGCCGACCCGGAAAGTCGCAAACCTCGCACTCCGAAGCGCGCCAGAGCGCGGACGCGTACTTGACACGCTAGCACCGTTAACCCAGCTTTAACGAGCCGAATCGACCTGGGGGGCAGCCTTGAATGCGGCTGGTTCGGCGTATGCGTACAATTCTTGCGTTGATTTCGGCTATTTTTCTATCCAGCGCTAATGCTTCAGAAGCGTCGCCAGGACCGAGATTCTACGGGCTGAGTGCGGGTCAGGTTAGCGCCTTCACGAGATCACCGTCGGGTTGCGTGCTCTCAGTTCTCTTTGACAATTTTCGCACACCGGAAGCCGGGGCGGCAAAGCCATCGGCGCTACTTCGACGATTCGCGATAGTATCGTCTCGTGAAACGCTAGGACGATTAGTTGAATTTGAAATTCGGGGAGCGCTCGTTAAGGCGACCGGTGCGACAATCCGTCTCAAAGTTGGCGAGCGGCTGTTTACGCTTGAACCAAAGCCGCAAAATTTCCATTTAACCGCGCGAGCTCGCCTAAGTTCGAAGTCCATCGATACCCTGGTGGAGATCGTGCTCGATCTGCCTCAAGACAGTGCTGCGGCACCAGGCGATTTGTTGCTCACCATCGACAGCAAAGATGTGGCGCTGCCCCATTGCTCGTCTCGCGGAGAAAAGGGCTGATCATGACCCAGGGAATCGTACGACTTCTCACCACGGCGCTTTGCCTCATATTCCTGGGCGGCTGCGCGGAGATGACGCACCTGACGAGAACCCGTAACTTAGGAGACTCCCGTTTCATCCTGATTGACGCCAAGCAGCGCGCAATCTCTTCAGTTAACAATATTAATTGCGCTGAACCCAGCCCGGACGCACTGTCGGCCTTGGCTGCTTCGCAAGGTGCAAACTTTGGCGCACCGAATGGTGGGTCTGGCGCTGAATCCTTCGCGATTGCCGAAGCCGCTGGATCGATCGGTCTCCGCACTCAGTCGATCCAATTGCTTCGGGATTCGATGTTCCGAGTTTGCGAAGCCTATCAAAACCATCAGCTCAGTCCGTTCATGGTGCAATTGCTGCACCAGCGTTTTCAAACGACGATGGTTTCGGTTCTCGCCATCGAGCAGCTGACCGGAGCGATGCGCGCTCCAGCAATCGTGCTCGGGGGAAGTTCGTCGACCGGAAATGCAGATGCAATTGTGAAGCTCTCGGCTTCGCGTGAAGCCCAAGCTGCTTCCGTTGAAGAGGCTAAGAAGGACCTTACGGCGAAGACCGCTGAAGCTGAGAAAGCAGAGCAGGATGTCTCGTCCAAGCGGGCTGCACTTGCTGCGGCGTCCGACGATCAAGCAAAAGCAGCGGCTCAGACTGCGCTCTACCAAGCGCAGGAGAAGGCTGACGCAGCAAATGGTGCGAAGCCTGAAGCTGTTACGACGCTGGCCAGTCGGAACGCTGGCCTGGCAGCAATTGATCGTGCTCTGACCCTTGCTCAGGCATCTGGATCAGCAACGGCTAATGGTATGATTGAGTCGCTCGCGCCTCAGCCTGCAAGCGTACTAGCTGTCGCAACCGCAGTTAAGGAGATAGTCCAGGGAACTTACGCACTCGGTCATACCGGCGACTTTTGTTCGGCGGTATTGGCTGACGCCGCGCGCACGGATACCATGATCGATACGAAGGGCCGTGTATTCGAAGAATGTGTAAAGATCCTTGCGTCTGGGCAGATGCTTTACGCCCAATAGCGGTTGAACTGAACGTCGAGCCAAAGGGGGCGTTGGTTTGAAGCAGCGCCAGCCTTGCCCTCCCGCGTCCTCTAAGCTAATGCGCGCCCCGTCCGGCGGGTGCGGTTTTGCCTCGCGGTCAGTTAGCTGGCTCGGCCATCCCCCGGATGCCCTCAAGCCAGCTAATCCTTTGGGCGAGCGCGTTGGGTTGGTACGAAAGACCGGCCTTCACGCGTATTTTCGTTTGGGGTGGCCGCGTTTCTTTGCACTTCAACGGACGCCACCCTCGGCATGGGGCCGGGGCGGCACATTGGGTTGACCAGGTCCGCGAGACGAAACCGGCCACGGTGGCCTGTGCGGCAGGCCTTTTTGAATACGGAAGACATTTTTTCATGGCGACTACGGTATTTCCGACCCGCGAGGATTTCGCGGCCCTTCTGAACGAGAGCCTCGGCGGCGAGAACGAAACCTTCGAAGGCAAGGTGGTCAAGGGCATCGTCACCGGGATCGAGAACGACCTGGCGGTGATCGACGT
>JBDSNQ010000132.1:0-3483 GCA_039915275.1 Sphingomicrobium sp. | reverse complement strand
TTGGTCGGGCCGTAGAGCATCTCGCGCTTGTGGCGGTCGGTGATGCGCAGCATTTCGGGGCCGTAAGCGTCGTAGCGACCGCTCTCTTTCCACAGCTCGGCCGACTGGATGGTCGGCATCAGCATTTCGACCGCGCCGCTGCGATCCTGCTCCTCGCGCACGATCTGCTCGATCTTCTTCAAGACGCGGAAACCAATCGGCAGCCAGGCGTAAATGCCGGCGGCGGTCTGGCGGACCAGGCCCGCGCGCAGCATCAATTTGTGGCTGACGATCTGGGCGTCGGCCGGGCTTTCCTTGAGGACCGGGAGAAAACAGCGGGAAACGCGCAAAGTCTAAATGCCTTCCGGCTGCAATGGTGGCTGGCGGCCTCCCCTACGGCGACGGGGTGGCCAAGGCAATGCGGAGACGGCTCGGCGACGCTGTGGCCTGACCGCCACAGCGGTTGCACAAAAACTGCCTCGAGCGCCCTACATGGGTGACAAATGAGCGAAACCGGGACTAGCGTTCGAGGTCAAGGGGGCTGACGAGCAATCGTCACGCAGGACGCCCGGATCGGAAACGGTCCGGGCGTTTGCTTTTTCAGCGGGCGGCAAGGCGGACCGGCAACGCTCCGGGTATCTGCTTTTGCTAGGCGAATTTGGGTGGCTATGCACGCGTCGAATTGAGCGCTAATTCTTTGTGCACAGGAGGGAACAATGCACCCAGGACGGAAAGCAGTGATTCTCGCCGCGGCGATCTTTTTCGGCACGCCCGCGGCAGCTCAGGTCGCCAATGACGGCGGAATTCAGACCGAAACGCAGCAGCGTAACTCCCGCAGCCTCGACTACGATACGTTATGGAACGTGCTGGGTCTGTTTGGCCTGGCCGGGGCGTTCGGTCTTTGGCGTCCGAGCGACAATGATGGCTACACCGACGATCCCATTTGATCCACTTTCATGAGGAGTATTGAGATGCGGAACATTTTTCCGTTGATGATCGCCATGGCAATGGTTGCGGCTGCGCCCGCGGCCGCGCAAGGCACCGACAACAGCATGAACGCGGGCGACGTCGCGACCACGACGACGACCACGACGACCAATGAAACCACGAGCAACGTCGCGGCTGATTCAATGGCCGCTGCCAATGACATGACCGCGGTGCCCATGGACCAGCCGGTCGAGACCACCACCGAGCCGGCTCCGGCCAAGCCTGCCAGCTTCCCCTGGGGTGTGCTGGGACTGCTCGGACTGGTCGGATTGCTCGGCCGCAAGAGAGGATAAGCCAGGTTAAGCGGATGCCGTTTCGGCACCCGCCGCTGGCCTTCGAACACCCGGGTCGCCAGCCGATCCGGGCGTTGCCTTTTTTGGCGACAAACCGCATTGAAAATCTTGCCGCGGGACTTGCAATTCCGCTGAATGTGGCAGAGCGGTCGAGTGCGGACACGGATGACAGTCCATTCCGTCGGCGATCTCGCGCCTTCCTTACCCCCGCGTGATCGCAAACAGGAGGTTGGAAATGCGAACCAAGCTAGCGGTCGCGGCCCTTCTCATGGCTTTCGCGGCAGGCTCCCCGGCGCTGGCCCAGAAAGCGCAGGACAAGGGCGGGATCCCCACCGAAACCCAGCAGCGCATGGCCCATCAGAATGACCCGCTGCCGTGGGATCTGCTCGGGTTGTTTGGGCTGGTTGGCCTGCTCGGCTTGCGCACCCGGCACCCCGACGACAGCTATCACCCGTCCAACCTGGAATAACCGGGCTTCGAACTGGAGGATATAGGACATGCGAATTCACATCGCGATGATGCTTGCCGCGACGGTTGCGGTCGCTCCGGTGCCGGCAATGGCGCAGGATAATCAGGCCGCAACCAACGCCGAAACCGCCAACGCCGCAACGCCCGCTGCGGCCGATGCCAATATGATGGGTGGGGATGAGAATAGCATGGGCGCCGAAATGTCGCCTCCGGCCGACACCATGATGGCCAACGATGTCGCCGCAATGCCAGCCCCTCCCCCGCCAGCCCGGCCGTTCCCGTGGGGGGTGATCGGGCTGGTTGGCCTGATCGGGCTGATGGGCCGCCGCCGCGGTTAAGCGAGTAGCGCCAGCAGCGCGAAACTCGCCAGCCAATGCTCCCCGGCATAGTCACCGGCGACGTGCGGCAGCGCCGCGGCCAGATGTACCTCGGCATGTTGGGGATAGCCTAAAGAGCGCCAGCACCACGCCCGGCTGAGGTTCAAGCCGTCAAGGTGGGCGATCTTGCCGTCGCTGCGATCGCTGACCGTCGCCGGCGTGAACAGGGTCGCGGGATCGCGGGCGGCGAGGCGCGGGAGAAACGCCGCCAACCAGCTTCGAAAATCGGCGGGCGGCAGGACGCGCGCCATGCACAAGGCCTCGATCAGCACCGGCGACAGGAACTCGTCGCCGCCTGGCTCCCACGCCTGGCAATTGCGATCCTTTGCGAACCAGGCGGCAGCGCGGTTCCGGATGAGCTGAGCGAGCGTCGGATCGAATTCCTCGGCCCATTCGAGCGACAGGATCAAAGCGAACGCGGAGTTGAAATGCGTGCCGGTGCGGATCGGATAAGTGAGAATGCCAAGGTAATGGCGCAGGCGATCGGCGAAGGCGCCGGCCAGCGGCTCCGAAGCCGCCGCCCAAGGCGAATCGTGGCGTGACGCTTCGAGGTGGAGATAGAGCAGCCACGCCCAGCCGTACGGCCGCTCGAAACCGCCCGACAGCGGCCGGTCGAGATAGGCCAGTTCGGCGTCCAGCTTTTCAGTCGTGAAACTGTCGTCAGCGAATGCGGTGATGGTGGCCGCTTCCGGCATGTCTGGAAACAGCCGCCGCAGGGTCAGCAAGGTCCACCAGCCGTGGACGCAGCTGTGCCAGTCGAAGCTGCCGTAAAACACTGGGTGCAATGCGCGCGGGGTTCGCGCGTCGGC
Organism: Sphingomicrobium sp.; assembly: GCA_039915275.1. GTDB lineage: Bacteria > Pseudomonadota > Alphaproteobacteria > Sphingomonadales > Sphingomonadaceae > Sphingomicrobium. The sequence goes on along the minus strand of JBDSNQ010000132.1, from coordinate 570 downwards.
ATCGCAGCTAAGCACATGATCGAGCTTGTGCGGATATTCCTTGGCGACGTGGCCGAGCGCGATTGCCGCGAACCGCGCTGCCATGTCGGCGTCCAGTTTCACCGGAAGGCCGCGAAATAAATGATCAGGATGTTGATTGCGAGCAACGGCAGCGCCGTGGCCACTTGCGCCCGAATCACCCCATATTGATCCTTCAGTTCGAGCAACGCAGCCGGGACCAGATTGAAGTTGGCCGCCATCGGCGTCATCAGCGTGCCGCAGAATCCGGCCAGCATGCCGACCGCGCCGACCACCGCCGGGTTTCCGCCATAGCCCACGATCAGCAGCGGGACGCCGATCGCCGCAGCCATCACCGGGAAAGCGGCGAAGGCGTTGCCCATGATGATCGTGAACAGCGCCATGCCGAGCCCGAACACCAGGACGGTGACAAAGACGTTGCCGTGGGGGATGATCGCCTGGGCGAACTCGCCGCCAACTCCTCGGGACTGGAAATATCTCCAAGCGGATCAGGCATGATGGTTCCGGCCGATGAGGCCGCCCCGCACCACGGACCTAAGGAGGCGCTGCCCA
>JBDSNQ010000237.1:0-16615 GCA_039915275.1 Sphingomicrobium sp. | reverse complement strand
CGATATCCTCTTCGTCGAGCTCCTCGATGCCAGCCATTTCATTGCGCGCGCCCTTCATGGCGATGACCAGCTCGTCGATCTTGGCGTGCATCGCAACGTCGCGGCGGTGGGCGTCCGCCTCGCGCTCATTCTGGCGGTTGAGCACCATTTGGGTGAGGGTGATGGCCAGAATCGACAGCACTGCGGTCAGGACATTGGTGTTGAATCCCAGCGCGAACCACGCCGCGCACACCGCAACGACGCCGACCTGGGCCAGCGGATTGGCGGCGATATCCGACACGAACGACGAAATTTGGCAACCAATCCGCTCGAACGCGCTCTTTTCCTTAATATTTGTTTTGGTGTCGGTCATTGCCGAGCCTGAACGGCTCATATGCGGTTCCGGTTGCGCCAGAAGGAATAAGCGTCACGCCCGGACGACTCAACGCGACTCCCTTCGATCTTCGATTCGCGGTAGAAATGCGGTCATGGCCAATGATCGCGAATATTCCCGCCGCCGCGCCGCAGAGGCCGGTTCCGGCCCGTTCCACCGCGAGGATTGCGAGGGAGCGGAGGTCGCTGGCCATCTCGCGCTCGCGTACGCTGCTTTGGCGCGCCGGCGCGGGTCGCCCGCCGCAGACAGCGCCGCCGACACTGCGGATGCGGTCGTGGCACCCACGGGCGACCTTGTCCCGCTGATGCTCCAGGACTGAACTCGCCAGCCTACCACTATCGGGCTAAATCCAGCCGCGCCGCTTGAAGTATAGCAACGGCAGCACCGCGCTCGCCAGCATCAGCGCGAGCGACATTGGATAACCATGCGGGGACTGCAGCTCCGGCATATATTTGAAGTTCATGCCGAACACCCCAGCAATCAAGGTCGGCGGCAGGAACACCAAAGCGACCCACGAAAACAGTTTCATCCCGGCATTTTGCTCGACGCTGATCAGGCCCAGCGAGGCATCGAGCAGGAAAATAAGATTGTCGCTCAGAAACCCGCTGTGGTCGATCAGCGAACTGACGTCGGTGGTCAGGCTGGCGAGGTGAATCCGCGCCGCGGCATTGGCAGGTTCGTTGATCCGCCCCGACGCGCCGAGAAAGCTCAGCAACCGGCCGGAACTAACCGCCGTCTCGCGGATCTTGGTCAACAGCGACTGGGCGCGCCCGATCCGCGTCAGCAGCGCTGTCAGCCGTGACGCCGGAATTCGCCGTTCATCGGTCTCCTTGCGAAAAATCAGGGTCGAGATTTTTTCGATCTCCGCCCCAGATGATTCCAGCTCGTCGGCCAGGCGGTCGATGATGGCGTCGAGCAAGCGCACCAGCACCGTCATCGCGTCGCGCGCCAATTCGGGCTCGCGCCGGACATGGTCGGCGAAGATCGACACCGGCCTCGGCGTTGCATAGCGCACCGTGACCAACCGGTTCTCGACTAGCAAGAAGCCGATCGGGGTTGTGGTGGGCACCCCTTCGTCCACCCCGCGCAGGGTACTCAGCGTCATGTACAGCGCGCCATTGCGCTCAAACAGACGGCTCGACGGCTCGATTTCCGAAAGCTCGTCCTTGGTCGGGACGTTTTGGCCGATCGCTTTCTCGACCGCTTTCTCCTCCTCTGGCGTCGGTTCCTCGAGGTCGATCCACGTCGCGCCAGGCGGAATGGGGCCGTGATTGGGGTCGAGGATGCTCCCGTCGCAGTCGGGTCCGTAAGTGCGCAACATGGTTGCGGTTGATCGGGCCATACGCCGCGCTTTGCAAGCCGCTCCGCTCTGCTAAGCCTTGTCCGGATGAATATCCGTTCGCGCGCCGCGCCCGCCGCCTTGGCAATCACCATCATCACCGCCGCCATCCTGCTGGCCATGGGCCGGCCGCCGATTTGCGCTTGCGGCACGGTCGCATTGTGGGAGCCGAGCGCACTCAGTCCGCGCACCAGCCAGATGCTCGCCGACTGGTACAGCCCGAGCCATCTCGTCCACGGCTTCCTGTTCTACGCCTTCCTGTGGTGGGTCGCGCGCCGCTGGCCGGTCGAGCGCCGCTTTCTCGTCGCGCTGTCGATCGAGGCGGCGTGGGAATTGGTCGAGAACACGCCGATGATCATCGACCGCTACCGCGAGGCGACCACGGCCATCGGCTACACCGGCGACAGCGTCATCAACTCGATGTCCGACATCGCCATGATGGCCGTGGGCTTCTTCGCCGCGCGCCGCCTGCCGCTATGGGCCGCGCTCGTCATCGTCGTGGTGCTAGAGCTGGTGCCGTTGTTCGTCATCCGCGATAATCTGACCTTGAACGTGTGGATGCTGTTGGCTCCCAATGACGCAATTCGGGCGTGGCAAGGCGGATGATAGGGCACTAACTTAGCCACAAAGCATTGATGCGACGAACAATCCCGGGAGTGTTTAAGCGTGCCCAAATCCATATTTCGCCTGCTGTCCCTGCTACTTGCCGCATCCGCGATCGCCGCTCCCGCCCACGCCGGGGAGATTTTCGGCGGTGTCTACAAGCACGCAGTCGACACCCCGCTCAGCCTCGGTGGAGGCCCCGAGCAAGGCTATGATTTTCAAATCGGCTATCGCGGCGGCCCGATCATTTCTGGCACCGGCCTTCGGCCCTATGCGTTCGGCGCGCTGAACAGCGCCGGCGACACCAGTTATGCCGCCGCCGGCCTGTCGTGGAAATTCGGCGACAAGTTCTTCATCCGCCCCGGTGTCGGCCTGGCGATCCACAACGGCTCGGCGGCCAATTTCAACCGCACCGACCGAATCGCCTTTGGCAGCCGCATCCTGTTTGAACCCGAACTAGGCGTCGGCGTGAGGATCGCGCCACGGGCCACGATTGAAGCAAGCTGGATTCACCTGAGCCACGCCCAGCTGTTCGGCCGCCAGAATCCAGGTATCGACAATATCGGCGCGCGCTTTAGCCTGTCGCTTTAAGCCACGGTCACAGGCAGCGTGTCAGCTCTCCCGAAGAGCCCAAAGTGAGGTCGAACGGACCGAGGATCGTGCCATCCTCGAGCCGACCGTTGAGCGTCATCTTGTCTTTGGTGACCGTGCCCGAATAGGTCGCGCGATAGCTGGTGAAGATCTGGCCGACGCGGATCGGCCCGCCCTGGCCCGGCCGGTGCGTCCCGGTGGCGGTAAAGCGCCCGTCGTGCGAGGCTGCCAAGGCCGTGTCGATCGTCCCCGACGCGCAATCATATTCAATCGTGCCGAGCCCGCCTTCGAGCAGCAGGCTGATATGCGGTCCGCCCCACTGGCCGCTAAGGAAAGGTGATTTTTGCGGCAGCATCGCGCAACCGGACAGTGTCAGCATGGCGATCATGGCAAGCTTGGCGCGCATTATAGTCTCCGCAACATGTCGAGGTGCCGGCGCGTGATCGGCACCGCGTTCCGGGCCACGGCGCGCAGCGTCGGGCTCTCCCCGCGCGCCGCGAAATCGCTGTGCAGCTTCAAGGCGGCCTGATGCACCGCGATCTGCTGGCGGCGGTAAGTTGCGTCGAAATCGCTGCTCGCCGACAGTTCGTCGGCCATCGCCTGGTGCGCGGGCAGCAAGGTCGCGGCCGGCAGCAGGTTGAGCCGCCGTCCGGCCAGCGACAGTTGCGCCGACGTGCCGCGGTGGTCGGCGATCATGGTCAGTGCGACTTGGCGTAGGCGGGGTTTGGTGGCGCGAGCAAGGGCCAGCTCCGACGAGCGAATGACAAACATATCGATCGACGAAGCGGCGGCCATGTAATCGGCCGGGAACAGCGGCCGGACGACAATCGGCAGCCGCGCGTCGCTTGCCCGCGCACGTTCGCGCGGTGCCTCGCTTGAAGCGCATCCAGCGAGTGCCAGGACGCATAGCCCGGTGAGCGCGATTGGCGCGAGGCGCATGGTGATTTCCTTCACTTGCCGACCATCGTCTCGGGCCGGACGACGCGATCGAACGTCGCTTCATCGACCAGCCCCAGTTCGAGTCCGGCTTGCTTCAATGTCTGCCCGGTCTTGTGGGCGTGCTTGGCGATCGCGGCGGCATTGTCATAGCCGATCTCGGTCGCCAGCGCGGTGACCAGCATCAGCGAGCGGTTCATCAGCTCGGCGATCCGCGCCTCGTCGGCCTCGATCCCGTCCAGCGCGCGGGTCGTGAAACTCTCCATCGCGACCGCCAGCAGGTTGATCGAGCGGATGACATTGGCGCCGATCAGCGGCTTGAACACATTCAATTCCAAATGCCCCTGCAGTCCGCCGATCGTCACCGCGACATGATTGCCCATCACCTGCGCCGCGACCATGGTCATCATCTCGGCCTGGGTCGGGTTGACCTTGCCCGGCATGATCGAGCTGCCCGGCTCATTCTCGGGCAGCTTGAGTTCGCCAAGGCCGCAGCGCGGTCCCGAGCCAAGCAATCTTATGTCGTTGGCGACCTTGGTCAGCGAAACTGCTAACGTATTGAGAACGCCGGATAACTCCACCATCTGATCATGCGCGGCCATCTCCGCGAACTTGTTTGGCGCAGTGACGAACGGCAACCGAGTCAGGTTCGCCATCTCCTTGGCGAAGTCGGCGTCGAACCCCTTGGGGGCATTGAGCCCGGTGCCGACCGCGGTGCCACCCTGCGCCAGCCGACAGAGCCGCGGCAGCACCCCCTGGAGGCGCTCAATATTGTCGCCCAATTGCGCGGCATAGCCGGAGAATTCCTGCCCCAGCGTCAGCGGCGTTGCATCCTGCAAATGGGTCCGACCGATCTTGACGATGCCATCCCAACGCCCGGCCAGCTCGGCCAGCCTGTCGTGCATCACCGTGATCGCCGGCAGCAGTCTGGCGTGGATCGCGCGGACGGCGGCGACGTGCATCGCGGTCGGGAAGCTGTCGTTGGACGACTGGCTCTTGTTGACGTGATCGTTGGGGTGGACCGGCGCCTTGCCGCCGCGCTTGCCGGTCAGCATTTCGTTGGCTCGCCCGGCGATCACTTCATTGGCGTTCATGTTCGACTGGGTGCCCGATCCGGTCTGCCAGATGACCAACGGGAATTGGTCGTCGAGATCGCCGCGCGCGACTTCCTCGGCGGCCTGCTGGATGGCTTCGGCGATCTGCGGCTCGAGCAGCCCCAGCCGCGCATTGACCCGCGCCGCAGCCTGTTTGACGAAGCCCAAAGCGTGGACGATCTCGGGCGGCATCCGCTCGTTGGCGCCGAACGGGAAATTGGCGATCGAACGCTCGGTCTGCGCCCCCCAATAGCTGTCGGCCGGCACCTCAATCGGCCCGAAGCTGTCGGTCTCGGTGCGCGTCTCGCCCGTCATTTCTTGCGCGTGAAGTCGACGGACACGACGTTGGATCCATCATCGGCGGTTTCCCCGTCCTCGCCCACTTTGCCCAGCGGACTGTCATTCTCCGCCACCTCAAGCTCCTCGGCCAAATCGTCCGCGGCATTAGCATGGAAGGTCAGCGAGAATTCGACCGCGGGGTCGTCGAACCGAGTGACCGCGGCGAACGGCACTCTCAGGGTCGACGGGACGCCGCCGAACGACAGGCCAACGCTGAACCCGTCGTCCTCGACCTTCAAATCCCAGAAGCGGTGCTGGATGACGATCGTCATCTCGTCGGGAAAGCGCTCGGCCAAATGCTTGGGGATCGACACGCCGGGCATTCGGGTCTTGAAGGTGATGTAGAAATGGTGGCCGCCGGGCAGCACTCCGGTCAGCTCGACCTCGCCCAGCACGCGCCCGACGACATCGCGCAACGCCTCCTGCACGATCTCGTCGTACGGTATGAGACTCTCTGGCGGTTCCTCGCTCATCGCCCTTAGGTGGTAACGAGGCAGCGTTAAGCGTCAAGCGCGTTGGCGTACCTCACGGGGCAGGCGGAGCGGCGGCAAAGATTTCGCAGGCGCTTTTGGTGCCGGTCTTCCAACAGTTGGAAAATAGGATCCGGCTACCGTCGGGCGAACGCAAGCCCGCGCAGCGGCCGGGTTCTCAGCCTCTCGAACATGGGACGGGGGGCCACGCTTGCCATCGGCCAAGGCCTATCCCCCGCAGCCCCGCCGCACAATTGCTCTTGACGCGCTTCGCTCCGCGGCGACACTCAGCGCCATGCCGATCGACCCGACCCAGCCCTATGACGACAGCAACATCTTCGCCAAGATCCTGCGGGGCGAGTTGCCGTGCACCAAAGTCTATGAGGATGAGCACGCGCTCGCCTTCCACGACATCAACCCGCTGGCGCCGGTCCACATATTGGTGATTCCCAAGGGTCCCTACGTGTCGTGGGACGATTTTGCGGACCGGGCTTCGGATGCCGAGATCGCCGGTTTCGTCCGCGCCGTCGGCCATGTCGCGCGCGACGCCGAAATGGTCATCCAGGGCTACCGCTTGCTGTCGAACGTCGGCAAGCGCGGCGGACAGGAAGTACCCCACCTCCACGTCCATATCTTCGGCGGGCAGCCGCTCGGACCAATGTTGTCGCGCTAGAACGCGACGCTTAGGGGATTGCCCTCGCCGCCTGAGGCGCTAGGCTCCGCCAAAATCACCAAGCTCAAGGGGACTTTGATTATGGCCACCGCACCACGGAGGACCTTTTTCGCCCGGATCGGCCTGCGCAAGAGCGTCGCGCAGATTCAAGAGGAAACCCGGACCAGCGAATTGAAGCGCACCCTGGGCCCGTGGAACCTGGTCTTTCTCGGCATTGGCTGCATCATCGGCGCCGGCATTTTCGTGCGCACCGGCAACGCCGCCGCGCTCCACGCCGGCCCGGCCGTCCTCATCTCCTACGCCATCGCCGGCATCATCTGCGCCTTCGCCGGCTTGTGCTATGCCGAGCTCGCCTCGACCCTGCCGGTCTCCGGCTCCGCTTACACCTACAGCTACGCCACCATCGGCGAATTCGCGGCGTGGGTGATGGGCGCGCTGCTGCTGCTCGAATATGGGCTTGCCGCCTCGGTCGTCGCGGTCGGCTGGTCGGGCTATGTGGTCAGCCTGCTCAAGGATTTCGGCCTGGCCATCCCGGCGGTCCTGACCGGGCCAACCAACCATCATTTGCAGAAGGATGGCGTCGACGTGCTCGTCAACGGAGCACCCATTGTCTATCTGTTCAACCTGCCGGCGTTCCTGGTCTGCTCCGCGCTTGCGGTCCTGCTCGTCATCGGCGTGTCGGAATCGGCCAAGTTCAACAATGCGATCGTCGCCATCAAGGTCACCGTGCTGGTCGCCTTTATCGTCGTCGGCGGCTTCATCATCCTCAAGAATTTGCCGACCTACACCCCCAATTGGGACCCGTTCATCCCGCCGCCGACTGGCGTCAAGGGTGAGTTCGGGTGGAGCGGAATCTTGCGCGCCGCCTCGATCGTGTTCTTCGCTTACATCGGTTTTGAAGCGGTCTCGACCGCCGGCCAGGAGGCCAAGAACCCGGCCAAGGACATGCCGTTCGGGATCATCGGCAGCCTCGTCGCCTGCACCATCATCTACATCCTGGTGTCGATCGTGATGACGCTGATTGTCCCCTATCAGTCCTTGAACGTGCCCGATCCAGTGGCGGTCGCGGTTGATGCCTTCGGCCCGCAATGGGCGTGGTTCGCCAAGACCATCAAGGTCGGCGCGATCATCGGCCTGACTTCGGTCATCCTGGTCCTGATGTATGGCCAGACCCGCATCTTCTACACCATGGCCCGTGACGGCCTGTTGCCGAAGTTCTTCGCCCGCGTGCATCCCAAGTTCCGCACCCCGTGGATCAATACGTTGGTGGTCGGGCTTGCGGTTGCCTCGGCCGCGGGCTTCTTCGACATCAACTTCCTCGGTGATGCCACCTCGGTCGGCACCTTGGCGGCGTTCGGCATCGTCTGCTTCACGGTGATCTGGCTGCGGCGCACGCATCCGGACATTCCGCGCGGCTATCGGGTGCCTTTCTATCCGGTGCTTCCGGCGCTCGGCATCGTCAGCTGCTTCGCGCTCATCTTCACGGTCGAGAATAAGGTGCTGATCTTCTTCGCCTGGTACGTGCTCGCCGCGATCATCCTCTACTTCGTCTACGGCATGCACAATTCGGAGCTGGCCAAGGGCCATCAGATAATCTCCGATGGTGAGCCGCCGCTGTTCCCGGAGGATGCGGTGCTCGACGCGGACGGCAACCCGATCGTCCGTCCGTAATATCAATTATGTCGGAATGAGGGGCGGTCCAGCGATGGGCCGCCCTTTTTCTATGCGAGCAAATTGCCGGCGAGGGTTTTGAGGTCTTTTTCCGGCCGCGCGCCATAATGCTGGATGACTTCGGCGGCGGCGATCGCGCCCAGTTTCAGCGACCGCTCAAGGCCCAGCCCCCGCGCTTCTCCGACCAGGAAGCCGGCGGCGAACAGGTCGCCGGCGCCTGTGGTATCGACCAGCCGCTCGATCGGCTCGGCAGGGACCTCGGCCTGCTCGCCGCCGCGCGTCGCCAAGGCGCCTTTCTCGCTGAGGGTCACGACCAGCGTTTCGACCTTGCCGCTATACGCCGCGACCGCATCACCCAGATGCTGCACACCGGCGAGCGCTTGAATCTCCGCCTCATTGGCGAACAAGATGTCGATCCGGCCATCGTTGATCAAAGCGTTGAAGCCGTCGCGGTGGCGCTCGATGCAGAAGCTGTCGGACAGAGTGAAGGCGACCTTGCGGCCGGCGTTGCGGGCGACCTCGATCGCGCGGATCATCGCGTAACGCGGCGTCTCGGGGTCCCACAGATAGCCCTCCAGATAGAGGATCGCGGCGTCGGCGATCTGGGCCTCGTCGAGCGCTGCTGCCGGCAGATGCTGCGCGGCGCCGAGGAAGGTGTTCATGGTCCGGTGCCCGTCGGGCGTCACCAGTACCATCGAGCGCGCGGTCGGCACGCCGAAATCGGTCGGCGGGGTGGTGAATTCGACCCCGGCGGCGCGCAAATCGTGGATGTAAAATTCGCCGAGCTGGTCGGGCGCGACCTGGCCAATGAAGCCAGCGTGGCCGCCAAATGCCGCCACTCCCGCCGCCGTATTCCCCGCCGACCCGCCGCTGACTTCGCGCGCCGGGGCCATGTGGGCGTAGAGCCGCTCGGCCTCGGCGGCGTCGATCAGCCGCATCGACCCCTTGGTCAGCCCCTCGGCAGCCAGGAAGGCGTCGTCGGCGTCGGCGATGACGTCGACGATCGCATTGCCGATGCACAAGACGTCGAGGCGGGCTGGTTTCATCGCCGCCGCCTAGCGAGAGCCGCGACCTGCGGCAAGCTTGCCTCGGCGGGTTGGCGCGGCCATCATCCTGGGATGCGCCGTCTGATCATAGCCGCCAACCTCTTCGTCGCCGGTTGCGCCACCGTTCCCGAACAGCCGCAACCTCAACCAACCCCGGTCACGGTGTCGCCGCACATCCGCAGCGATCTTCTCGGGCTGACGGTCAGCGAGCTCGTGCAACGCCTCGGCACGCCGGCATTTCAATTCCGCGAGGGCCCGGGCCTCAAGCTCCAGTTCCGCGCTTCCCGCTGCATCCTCGACGCCTATCTTTACCCGCCGGTCGGCGGGCCGGGCGCCGAGCGGGTGACGCACGTCGACACGCGGCTACGATCCGGGGCGGACATCGATCTAAGGACCTGCGTCGCCGCGATTCAGGGCGCGTAGCCCAGCTCCTTCATCGCCCAATCCGCCGCTTCGGCGACGACCGGATCGGGATCGGCGAGGTGCGGTCGCACCTCTTCAACCAGCGCCGGATCGGCGCAGTTGCCGGCGGCGATCAGGCAATTGCGGATCATGCGGTTGCGCCCAATGCGCTTGATCGGCGAGCCGGCGAACATCGCCCGGAACGCCGCATCATCGAGGCCAAGCAAGTCGCCCAGCCGCGGCGCGGCCAGTTCGGCGCGCGGCAGGAACGCCCGGTTGGCGGCGGCGGCTTCGGCGAAGCGGTTCCACGGGCACACCGCCAGGCAATCGTCGCAGCCGTAGATGCGGTTGCCGATGGCCTTGCGGAATTCGGTCGGGATCGGCCCCTTATGCTCGATGGTGAGGTAGGAGATGCAGCGCCGCGCATCGATCCGGCGGGCGCCGTCGAACGCCTGCGTCGGGCACACGTCGAGGCACCGGCTGCAGCTCCCGCAATGATCGCTCTCGGGCGCATCCGGCGCAAGCTCGAGGCTGGTCAGGATGATGCCGAGGAACAGCCAGCTGCCATGCTCCCGGCTGACGAGGTTGGTGTGCTTGCCCGGCCAGCCGATGCCCGCGGCGGCGCTCAATGGCTTTTCCATCACCGGCGCGGTATCGACGAACACCTTCAATTCGCTCGGCGCGCGATCGACGATGAAACGCGCCAGCGCTTTGAGGCCCTTCTTGACCGTCTTGTGATAGTCGCCGCCCTGGGCATAGACCGAGATCCGCCCCACGCCCTGCTCCTCGGCCAGCGCCAGCGGATCATCGGCCGGCGCATAGCTCATGCCCAGCGCGATCGCCGACCTCGCCTCGGGCCACAAAGCGGTCGGCGAGACGCGCTGGTCGGCCCGCTCTTCCATCCAGCCCATGGTCCCGTGATGCCCGGCGGCCAGCCAGCGCTTGAGGTCGGGCCCGGCCCCCGGCGTCCCATCGGCGCGCGTGAAGCCGCAAGCGACAAAACCGAGCCGTTCCGCCTCTTTCCTTATTGCTTCCTTGAGGCTTGCGCTGTCATTCACCTGCTTCCACTACGCCGTTCGCCCAGAGCTTGTCGAAGGGCTGTCCTAACTCTTTTAAGGAAATGCAGTGCTTCGACAGGCTCAGCACGAACGGATTGGGGGCGCGTTCGCGGTCGAAGCGCATGACCTGGTCAAGGACTTCGGCACCACTCGCGCGGTCGACGGCATCAGCCTCGCGGTCCCGGCCGGCACCATTTACGGCATGCTCGGCCCCAACGGTGCCGGCAAGACGACCACGCTGCGCTTGCTGCTGGGGATCATCGACCCGTCGTCGGGCAGCCGCCGCCTGCTCGGCAACGACCGCCCGCTAGAGGCCGCGCGCCAGGTCGGTTATTTGCCCGAAGAGCGCGGCCTCTATCCCGCGATGCAGGCGCGCGAAGCGATTGCCTTCATGGGCGCCTTGCGTGGCCTGCCGCTGCGCGAGGGCCGCCGCCGCGCCGACGAGCTGCTCGCCAGTCACGGCTTGAGCGACTGGGGGCGAAAGCCGATTCGCACGCTCTCGAAGGGCATGGCCCAGACGGTCCAGTTGCTTGGCACCATCATCCATCGCCCGCGTCTGCTGGTCCTCGACGAACCTTTCTCCGGCCTCGACGCGATCAACCAGGCCAAGCTCGAAACGCTGATCCGCGCCGAGGCCAAGGATGGCGTCACGATCCTCTTTTCGACCCACGTCATCTCCCACGCCGAGCGGCTGTGCGAGCGGATCGCAATCATCGCTGGTGGCAAATTGGCGTTTGAAGGCGGAGTCGACGAAGCCCGTGATCGCCTGCGGCCGATCGTCCGGCTGCGCACCCGCTCGCCCGACGGGCCGTGGCGGTCCGCGCTGCCGGCCAGCGCCCGCTTCGATGGCCGCCAATGGGAGTTCGAGCTGCCGCTGGGCGGACCAGAGCCCGTGTTGAAGGCACTGATCGACGGTGACGCCGGGATTGAGACCCTGGCGATCGAGCGGCCGGGCCTGCACGACGCGTTCGTCGCCATCGCCGGCGATGCCGCCGCTGAAGCAATGGGTGAGCTCGGAGGGGCGCAATGAAGCATCTGATTGGTTCGGCCTTCGTCATCGCCCGCCGCGACTTTGTCGCCACGGTGTTTTCCAAGGCCTTCCTGTTTTTCCTCCTCGGCCCGTTATTCCCGGTCATGCTCGGCGCGGTGTTCGGAGGGATCGGCGCGCAAGTCGCCAGCGAGGCCGAGCAGCCGGCGGTGGCGGTGATTGCTTCACCCGCCGATTTCTCGCGGATCGAGTCTGCTCGGGATCGCCTGGCCGACGCGCTCGACGATTCGCCGGTGATCCGGCTGGTGCGCTTCGATCGCGAGCCAGACGCCGCCGCTCAGCAGCGCCACCTGCTCGAATCCAAATCACCGGCGGTGCTCGCGGTGCTGACAGATGCTTTGGCGAACCCGAAGCTGGCCGGTGCGGTCCAGTCCGGCGGCTCGACCGCCCGGCAGCTCAAGCTGATTATATCCGGGGCCCGCGCGCCGCAGGTCGAGCCCGGGCCGGAGATCGCGGTCACCAGCCTCGGCCGTTCGTCGGGCAGCCTGGTCCAGGAACGCATGCTAACCGCCCGCGCCGGGCAATTCCTCTTGTTCTTCCTCACCATCCTGCTCGCCGGCATGCTGCTGTCGCAACTGATCGAGGAGAAATCGAACAAGGTCATCGAGGTGCTCGCCGCCGCGGTCCCGATTGACGCCATTTTCCTCGGCAAATTGTTCGCAATGCTGGCGACCTCGATCGTCGGCATCGCCGTATGGAGTTCGGCGGGCGCAGCAGCGATTGCCTTTTTCGCGAAAGGCGGATTGGCCACGCTGCCCCCGCCCGCGGTCGGCTGGCCGGCCTTTTTCACGCTCGCCGTGCTCTATTTCGCGATGAATTACCTGCTGCTCGGCTCGGTCTTCCTCAGCATCGGCGCGCAGGCTTCGACGGTGCGCGAAGTGCAGACCCTGTCGATGCCGGTGACGATGGGGCAGGTGGTGATTTTCGCCGTCGCCACGCTGGCCATCGGCGCCCCCGACTCGCCCGCCGGCCTCGCCGCGGCGGTGTTCCCGCTGTCGTCGCCGCTGGTGATGATCGCCCGCGCCGCGCAATTGCCGGGGCTATGGCCGCACTTGCTCGCCATCGGCTGGCAACTGATTTGGGTGGTGCTGATCCTGCGCCTCGGCTCCCGCTTGTTCCGCCGCAGTGTCCTCCAGTCCGGGCCGTCGCGCCGCTGGTGGCGCCGATCCCCGAAAGTTGCCGCGAAGGTCTAGTTCAGCGCCGCCCGCGCCATTTCCTCGAAGGTCTTCATCAGCGCGTTGAGCGGGAACGGCCCGTGGCTGATCCGCGCGATTCCGGCGGTCGCCCACTGCGCCTTGGTCGGCGCACCCGGGTAAGCGATCGCGTTGACCGGGATCGGCGAGGCGCGGCACAGTTTCTCGACCAGTTTCAGATCGCCCAACCGCGGCACGAAAAATCCGCTCCCCCCGGCATCGGCGAAGGCCAGCACGCGCTCGATCGCTTCGTCGACCATCGCTACATCATGCGTCTCGGGCTTGTTCTTCAGGAACAGATCGGTGCGGGCGTTGATGAAGAAATTGTCGCCGGCGCCGCGCCGCGCCGCGGCGATCCGCTTCGCCTGCAGTGGCAGCGGGTGCAGCCCTTCACCGCCGATCACCTGGTCCTCGAAATTGCAGCCGATTGCGCCGGTCGCGGCTAGCAAGGCGAAATTATGCTCGAGCGCGCCGGGGTCGACCGCATAGCCGCCTTCGAAATCGACCGTCACCGGCAGCTCGACCGCGCCGATGATCCGCGACGCATTGGCCAGCGCGAATTCGATCGGCACCGTCTCGCCATCGGGAAAGCCGTTGGCCGAGGCGACCGGGTGGCTGCCGGTGGCGATCGCCTTGGCGCCGGCCCGCGCCACCGCCTGCGCGCTGCCCGCATCCCAGATATTGTACAGCACCACCGGATCGCCCGGCACGTGCAGCGCAGCGAAAGTCTTGAACAAGGCCGCTGACCGTTCGGGCATGATCAGACCCGCGCCGGATAAACCGGCCGGATGTCGACCGGGATGTGACCCATGGTGCCGGTGACCGATTTGGCCTCGGCGTCCATCACCGACCATTTGCCAAGGAACGCCTTGGTCCCGGCATAATCGCCATTGCCTTGCAACCGGACGATGTCGCCGACCAGATCCCGGATGCCGGCGTCGAGCTTGGCCGGGTCGATGCGGAAGCGCTTGGCCGCGCCATCCCACACGATGCCGCCCTTAGCCCGCAAATAGCGATATTGCATCGCCGCGCCGCGGCCGTGGGCGTCGGTGTCGCCAAAGCGCATGGCGCGGAAAAGCCCGACGACATAAGCGGCGCGGATCTGCGGCTTTTCGGCGGCGGGCAGCACGCCCTTATCCATCATGAACAGCACGTTATAGGCGCCCATCACGTCGGCCTTGGCTTCCTCGAAGCCGCTGCCGACGTCCTTCAATTCAGCGTCGACGCTGGTCTTGCGGCCGCCAACCACGATCGATCCCGGCCCGAGGCTGTGCGACAGCTCGTGGAACAGCGTCTCCATGTACATATAGCGCTTGTTGACCTGGCTGGCCTGGTCGGGGACCAGCACCCGTCCGGCCATCGGCTGCAAAATGCGGTCGTATTTCGCGCCCAGCAAATTCTGCAGGATGACCTTCTTGGCGCCCTTGGCCTCGCGCACCTTCTCGTCGTTGGGGAGGTTAAAGGCGATGCTCGGGATGCCGTGATTGCTGTCGCCGCCGGCGTGGATCTGGTCGACCACGGCGATCGGCGATTCGAACCCGCGCTGGAAATTCTTATACTTCGCCTCGACCGGAAGGTTGGCTTCCATCTCGCGCAAATGGCTCTTGTAAATGTCGAGCGCGGCCGATTCCTTGGGGTTGCGCAGCGTGACATAGCCTTCGAACGCGGTCTTCGCGCCATAGAGGCCGTCGGTGTAGGTCTCATAGGGACCGATGACGAACTCGATCGGCGTATCCTTCAGGTCCATCCACGCCAGTTCGCTCTCGAAATAATCGTCGGTGCGGAACGCCTTGGCGCGCAGGTTGAGGAATTTCTTGAGGCTCGGATTGGTGGTGATCGCCGCCGCTTTTTCCATCGCTTGCGCGGCCGGCTCGAGCCACTCTTTATATTCCACGCTGTAGGGCACGGCGACGAGCTTATCGCCCTGGCGCTTGACCACCGTGTACGGGCTCTTGAGCGCCTCGGCTTCGGCCGGGTGCGCAGCCAGATAGGCGTCGAATTGCTCCTTGGTCAGGTCGGCCGGATAGAAGCCGCCGCCGACCGGCCGCTTGGCGCTGCCGAAGAAGGGTTTGTCTTCGTCGACTTCGTCCCACGGGCCCATGAAGCTGTCGAAGCGGTCGAGCAGCTTGGGGTCGTTCTTGGCCGCGATTTCCTCGCGCAGCCGCGGATTGTCGACCGAGACCTGGCGCAGGTAAATCGGATTGAGCAGGTCCGCCGCCTGGTTGAGCAGATTGACGACCTGCTTCTCCTCGGCGGTGAGATAGCTGGTGTCGGCATTCATCTCGACCCGCGCCAATTTGTCGACCGCGGCTGACTGCGAACCGTCCGCGGTTACGGCATTGTCCGGCTTGGTCGCGACGCTGCACGCGGCGAGCGAGAGGATGGAAAAAGCGGCGGTGGCTCCGAGCCAGCGGGTTTTAGTCATGGCCGGCGTTTAGCAGCGTGGTTGCCGCCGCGCCAACCGGTCATCGACCAACGAACCGCTCAGGTCGTCGCTTCGGCCGCGCCAGGGTGGCGGCCCGGGCGCTGGGGCAGCAGCAGGATCAGGCCGATGATCACCACCGCTAATACCACCGACGCCAGAGGCCGGCTGAATTCGAGCCCGCCCTTGGCGATCGGCTTGTCGAGCCAGTCGCCGACCGTGGCGCCCAATGGGCGGGTGAGGATGAACGCCGCCCAGAACAATGCAACGTGGCTGATCTTGGTAGCGAAGTAGAGGATCGCGAGTACCGCCAGCGCTGCTCCGAACACCACGGCCCCGCCCGAGTAACCGAGGCCGGCGTCGGCCACCCAGTCGCCGAGCGCTGTCCCCAGCGTCTGCGAGAAAGTGATCGTGATCCAGTAAAAGCTCTCGGCCCTGGCCGTCGCCACAGTGTTGACGTCGATCGTGCCGAGCGACCGGTGCCAGGTGAACAGCGAAATTAGGACCAGGCTGAGCAGCAGGATCGAGCCGCCGGGGTAACCGATGCCGAGGCTGCGGGTGGCGAAATCGGCCAGCGTCGTGCCCGCCGTGGTCGAGGCGACGATCGTTGCCCAATACAGCCACGGATTGAAATCGCGCGCCTTGATCTGCGCCCACACCAGGCCGATCAGGATCACTCCGAAGATGGCGGTGCCGATCAGATAGCCGTTGGGCACCGGATTGGCGGTGGTCTCGCCGAGCCACGACATGGTGACGCTGTCGCCGCCGGTCTCGCCCAGCGTGGTGGCGAGGATCTTGATGATCCAGAACCCCAGCGTGATCGCGGGGACTTTGCTGACCGCATCGTGGATCAAGTCGCTGCTGGTCATCGGACGGTCGTTCATAAAGTCTTCCTGCGCAAAGCTCGTGATTCAATCGAACGCATAACAGCGATGCATGCAATTGCCCCGTTACGATAAATCAATCCGGCCGCAATGACGGATCCGCTGGGAAATCGATCTCGGCGGCCAGCCCGGGCCCATTGTCGTCAAATCGCAATTGACCGCGGTGCAGGCGCGCGACCGCCGCGACGAGGTTCAGCCCAAGCCCGTGGCCGACCATCGTCCGGCTGCTCTCGAGCCGGATAAAGCGCCGCGTAATTCGCTCCCGATCGGCGGGTGCGACCCCCGGACCGGTGTCGATAACCGAGGCGAGTATAGGCTTGGCCGAAGCCGCCAGGCCGATATGGATTTCGGTGCCGGGCGGGGTGTGTTGCTGGGCATTTTCGAGAAGGTTGGTCACCGCCTGGGCGATCAGTTCGCGGTCCCCGTTTACGGTCAGGCCGGGCGCGATCGACCAGGTCAGGGATCGCCCCGCT
>JBDSNQ010000240.1:0-3120 GCA_039915275.1 Sphingomicrobium sp. | reverse complement strand
GCTTGTAATAAACGTCGAGCAGCTTGGCCTGCTCCGGTTGCAGGTTGAGTTCTGCCTGATGGTCGTGGAGATATTTCACCCGGCCGAACAGTTTCGCGTTCAGATAAATGAAGTCCGTGTGCTGCGCGAGCAACGGCGATGTCTTGGTGTCGGTTGCCTGCAATATGTCGTTGGTGTTGGCGGCGCTGACCGTGGAGAAAGCCAGGTTCGTCCGTTCGAGCAGCAGGCCCGAGCGCTCGAGCGCGACCAAAGTATTGTCGAAGGTCGGCGTTGCCGCCTGGTTGGCGATTGCCGTCACTTCGCGCTTCTGCTGCGCCATTCCAGCGAGCAGCGCAGGCAGATAATCGCTGTCGCGGATCTTGGCGAAATCGGGTGTCTGCAGCGTCAGCGTGCTCGGTTGCGCAAACGGGTTGGAGGCGGGCAGCGTCGCTGTCGCGGCCGCATTGGCCTTTTTGTGGGCTGGCGCAGCGGCCTGAGCGGTGGTCGTCACCGCGAGCGCGGCGGTTGCAAGCAAGACTGTTCGGATCATGATTTCTACCCAGTTCTTTCAGGAATTTAGGTGCCCTTTAGGTCCACCTCGCTTGCGCGATCCTGAATATTTATCCCGCCGCGGCGAGCGCCGCCAGCATGGCCTCGCCATAACGTGCGAGCTTGGCTTCGCCAACGCCATTGATCCGCGCCAGTTCCATAAGCGAAGCTGGCCGGCTGGCGGCGATCTCCCGCATGGTTGAATCGTGGAACACGACATAGGGCGGCACACGGGCTTCGGCAGCGAGGCTGCGGCGCGCTTCACGCAACGCTTCGAACAAGGGATCGACCGGGCCGTCGTCGCGCGCGCGTCGGGCTTTTCGCTTGCGCGGCGGCGGGACGGCGATCGTCAATTGCTCCTCGCCCTTGAGAATCGGCTTGGCGTTGGGCCCGAACGACAGGCCGCCATAGGCATCGGCGCGCAGCGCATCGCGGGCGATCAATGCCCGGGCGACCGGCCGCAGCAGCGCGATCTCGTCGGTGGTAGCGATCCCGAATACTGACAGGCGGTGATGGCCGAAGCCGCGCACTTTCTCATTGTCATTGCCGGCCAGCACCTCGGCCAGATGCGCGACCCCGAAACGCATCTCGGTGCGGAAGGCGGCCGACAGCAATTTACGCGCGACTTCGCTGGCATCGATGGTTTGCGGCGGCTCGAGGCAATTGTCGCAATTGCCGCAATGATCGGGCGCGTCATCGCCGAAGTGGCGCAGCAGGATGGCGCGCCGGCAGCTCGCGGTTTCGACCAAGCCGGCGAGCGCATTCAATCGCTCGCGCTCGGCCGGCCGGCGCTCGGGCTCGACCTCCATTTCGATCCGCCGCCGCGCCTGGGCGAAGTCCTCGGCGCCCCAGAACAGCCATGCCTCGGACGGTTCGCCATCGCGCCCGGCGCGGCCGGTTTCCTGGTAAAAGGCCTCGATCGACTTGGGGATGCCGGCATGGGCGACGAAGCGCACGTCGGGCTTGTCGATGCCCATCCCGAAGGCGACGGTCGCGACCATTACCATCTCTTCGGACGACACGAATGCGGCCTGGTTGCGGGCGCGCACCGGCGCCTCGAGCCCGGCGTGATAGGCGAGCGCCGGGCGCCCTGTGGCGGCGATCTGCTCGGCCAGCCGCTCGGCCTTGTCGCGGCTTTGCGTGTAGACGATCCCGGCTCCCGGCTGTTCGGTCAGAAGCTGTTTGATCTGGGCGCCGATGCCGTCGCGCGGCCGAACATTGTAGCGGATGTTGGGCCGGTCGAAGCCGGCGAGGATCAAGCCTTGCTTGGGAATGCCGAGCTGGGTGAGAATATCGGCCCGGGTGCGGGCGTCGGCGGTCGCGGTCAGGGCCAGGCGCGGCACGTCCGCATGGGCGTCGAGCAGCGGTCGCAACAGCCGATAGTCGGGGCGGAAATCATGGCCCCATTCGCTCACGCAATGCGCTTCGTCGATCGCGATCAGTGCGAGCGGGACCTGTTCCAGCAAGCGGCGGAAGCCCTCGGTCGTCGCCCGCTCCGGCGCGACATAGAGCAAGTCGAGTTCGCCGCCACGAAAGCGCGCGATGGTCGCATCGCGGTCGCTGTCGGCCGAGGTCAGCGATGCGGCGCGAATGCCAAGCTGCTGCGCCGAGCGGATCTGGTCGTGCATCAGCGCAATCAGCGGCGAAATCACCAGCGCGGTGCCGTCGCGGACGAGCGCGCCCAGCTGGTAGCACAATGACTTGCCCGAGCCGGTCGGCATCACCGCCAGCGTATCTTCGCCAGCAAGGACCCGCGTCACCACCTGCTCCTGCACCCCGCGAAACGCATCGAACCCGAACACGGACTTCAACAGCGGCAGCGGGTTCGTGGTCACTCGGCCGCTTCCGCGGTTTCTTCGAGCACCCGCTCGGCCGCCTGGCGGTACCACAGCTCGGCATAGAGTCCGTTGTTCTCGAGCAACGCATCGTGGGTGCCGCGCTCAGCGACGCGGCCGTTGTCGAGCACGATGATTAGATCGGCCCCGACGACGGTCGACAATCGGTGAGCGATGACAATCGTCGTGCGGTTGCGGACCACGCCGTCGAGCGTGTCCTGGATCGCCTGCTCGGTGCGGCTGTCCAATGCGCTGGTGGCTTCATCGAGAACCAGGATCGGCGGGTTTTTGAGCAAGGTGCGGGCAATCGCCACGCGCTGCTTCTCGCCGCCCGACAGTTTGAGGCCGCGCTCGCCGACCGGGGACTCATAGCCTTCGGGCAAAGCGGCGATGAAATGGTCGATCGATGCCCCGCGCGCTGCTCCGACAATGTCATCCTGGGTGGCGCCGGCGCGGCCATAGCCGATGTTGTAGCCGATGGTGTCGTTGAACAGCACGGTGTCCTGGGGGACGATGCCGATCGCCCCGCGCAGGCTCGCCTGCTGCACCTCGGCGATGTCCTGGCCGTCGATGGTGATGCGCCCGGCGGTTGGATCGTAGAAGCGATAGAGCAGCCGCGCGAGGGTCGATTTGCCCGCCCCAGACGGACCGACCACCGCGACCGTCGTCCCCGGCGGAACGTCGATGTCGATGCCCTTCAATATCTCGCGTTCCCGGTCATAGCCGAATTGGACTTGCTCGAACCGCACATGGCCCT
>JBDSNQ010000084.1:0-16141 GCA_039915275.1 Sphingomicrobium sp. | reverse complement strand
GCCAGTCTGGTTATGCGCACTGACGGCCAACAGGGTATCATCTTGAACATCGTCGTTGGCATCGTCGGCGCAGTTATTGCCGGCCTTATTCTCGGTGGCGGCAACATCAATAATTCGGACCCGCTTGATCTCACCAACATCCTTTATTCGTTGCTTGGTGCGATCGTTCTTCTGGCAGTGGTCAACCTGGTTCGCCGGGGTTCAGTCCGCTAAGTCGCGACGCATTCACCATTGGAAAGGCCGCGCGGCATCCACCGCGCGGCCTTTTTCTTTGCCGATTATTGAAGCTCGAACGTCATTGCGAGGCTGACCTGGAGTTTCTGCTCGCCCGGGTCGATCTTGGTCTGGGCGGCATCCATCGCCCGCGCTTCCATCACCACCGGCATCGGCGGCGGTGACGAATAGCCACCGCTTTCGCTGACTGACAACAAGCGGACAACCCGCATTCCGAGCGCCCGCGCATAGAGCTCGGCGCGGGCCCGGCCGGCCGTCGCCGCCTTGGCCCGTGCCTCGTCGAGCGCGCTCTCGGGATGGTCGATGGTCAAATTGGGGCCATTGATCTGATTGGCGCCCTGGCTGACCAGCGCGTCGAGGATCCGGCCGCTGTTGCGAATGTCGCGGAAGCGTATGCTGACCTGGTTGGTGGCGGTGTAGCCGGTCAGCTGCGGCGGCTGATTATTCTCGTAGCGATATTCGGGATTGAGGCTGATGTTCGAGGTCTGGATATCCTTGTCGGCGATGCCCGCGCGCTTGAGCGCGCCGCGCACCTTTTCCATGCGATCGGCATTTTCTTGGATAGCGCCAGTGGCGGTCGTCGAGCGTGTCACTACGCCGGCCGAAATGATCGCCACGTCGGGAACACGGGTGACCTCACCGGTGGCAGTGATGTCGAGCTTGGTGCCCGCGATCGACTGCGCGAAGGTCGCCGTCACCTGGGCGGTCGCGACCGCGGGAATGGCCGCGGCGCCGAGCGCCAAGGCCAGCAGAAATGGCTGTTTCATCCGATAATCCTCTCGTTCAAATTACCAGCGCAGCCTTGGTGAGCCGCCATGGCTGCTGGCTGAACGGTGGTGCAACGACCTTGCGTCAGCGGCGCCGGGTCACGATCAGCCGATAAACCAGCAGGATGAGGAAGGCGCCGACAATCGCGGCGACGAAGCCGGCGCCGTCGCCCGGCTTGTACCATCCGACCGCCCGGCCAAGGAAACCGGCGACCAGCGCGCCGGCAATACCGAGCAGGATGGTGACGATGCAGCCGCCCGGATCGCGCCCCGGCATCAGCAGCTTGGCGATGCCGCCGGCCAGGAGGCCAATGACGATCCAGCCGAGAATGCCGTAATTATTCATCATCGCGCTTCCCCTTCTCTGACGACCGCCCCACGTTGGCGACGCCGAATCATACATGCGCTAACGCGGCTTGGCGGAGCAAGTGCCGCCGTTGGTAGAAAAACCGTGGCAAATGCAAGCCGCTATCCTGATGTTGCGGTCGGTGAGTTATTGCGATAATACAGCTGCGGCACACCAAGGCCGTGGGATTCGCGATCAGGGCTAGAGAATTGAACATGAATCGGGAAACTGGATTTCATTCGTCCGACACGCTGGTCGTCGTCGACGGGTCGCGCCGCAAGCGCATGTGGATCATCGGCGCCGCCGTGGTCGCGCTGGTCATCGTCGCCATTGCGCTGATGATGATGATGCGCGCCAGCAAGGAAGACGCAGCCGTGGCCGCCGCCGCCAACGGCAAGGGCCAGATTCCCAGCGTCACGGTGATTGTCCCGGGCCGCAGCCAGGTTGCGCGCCTGGTCACCGCCAGCGGCGCCCTGGCCGCCCAACGCGATCAGCCGATCGGCATTGCCGGCGAAGGCGGATTGGTTACGCGCGTGCTGGTTGATGCCGGCAGCTGGGTCCGTCAGGGTCAGGTGCTGGCGACCGTCGACCGTTCGGTCCAGAGCCAGGAAGCGGCCCAGCTCGGCGCCCAGATCCAGGTATCGCGGGCCGATGCCGCGCTGGCCGCGAACGAACTTGAGCGCGCCCATGCGCTGGTTGCCCGGGGCTTCGTTTCCAAGGCCGATCTTGATCGCAAGCGGGCCGCCCGAGACGCAGCCGCGGCGCGCGTCCGCGTTGCCCAGGCCCAGTTCGGCGCGAGTCGCGCCCGGGTCGGCCGCCTCGACATCCGGGCCCCCACCAGCGGCTTGATCCTCGCCCGTTCGGTTGAAGTCGGCCAGGTCGTCGGCGCCGGCGCCGGCGCGTTGTTCCGGCTGGCCGCCGGCGGCGCGATGGAAATGCGCGCGTTAATTCCGCAGCAGGACATCGCCGCGCTTCGGGTTGGGATGCCCGCCACTGTCACTCCGATCGGGCTCGATCGCACGTTTCCGGGCTCGGTCAGGCTGGTCTCGCCGGTGATCGACCCGCAGTCGCGCCAGGGCGAGGTTCGCATTGCCGTTGCCTATGATCCGGCGATCCGGCCGGGCGGATTCGCCGAGGCGCGGATCAGCAGCGGGACGACCACCGCGCCGTTGCTGCCCCAGAGCGCAGTGCTGAGCGATGAAAGAGGCAATTACGTCTACATCATCAACCGCAATAACGAAGTCGAACGCCGCCCAATCAAAATTGGCGCGGTCGACGATTCGGGCGTGACCATCACAAAGGGGCTAAGCGGCCAGGAAGCCGTCGTCCTGTCGGCCGGCCCGTTCCTCAACCCGGGGCAAAAGGTCGCGCCGAAACGTCAAGGCGCACAGTGACCACTGACGCAAACACAAGAGCTAGATCCGCATGAACTTTCGCAACATCTCTTCGTGGTGCATCCGCAACCCGGTCTTCCCGATCGTGCTGTTCGTCGGGCTGATGCTCGCCGGCCTGATCGCCTTCTCGCGGATGCAGGTCAACAACGCGCCGGATATCGATTTCCCGGCGGCGATCGTCTCGGTCTCGCAGCCCGGCGCGGCACCGAACGAGATGGAAACGCAGGTTACCCAACGGGTCGAATCGGCGGTTCGCGGGATCACTGGCGTCGATGAGATCAACAGCACGATTGGCGAGGGCAACAGCACCACATTCGTGTCTTTCCAACTCGGCACGCCGCCTGATCGCGCCGTAAACGACGTCCGCAACGCGATTTCGCAGATCCGCGGCAGCCTTCCCGAGGGCATCGTCGAGCCACAGGTCACGCGCGTCGACGCCGAGAACGAGCCGATCATGGTGATGTCGGCACAAACAGCCGACATGACCCTTGAGCAACTCAGCTGGTACATCGACAATACGGTCGCCAAGCGCCTCCTCGGCGTCGAGGGCATTGCCGCCGTCCAGCGTGGTGGCGGCGTCGATCGTACAATTCGGGTAATCCTCGATCCTGCGGCGCTTCAGGCGCAAGGCATTACCGCCGCCCAGGTCAATCAGCAGCTGCGCGCAAGCAACATGAACGGCGCCGGCGGCCGCGCGGAAATCGCCGGTTCCGAGCAATCGGTACGCGTGCTCGGCAACGCCCAGGACGCCTACCAGCTTTCACAGACCCAGATTTCCCTGCCTGGCGGGCGTTTCGTGAGGCTCGTCGACCTCGGCCAGGTCAAGGACAGTAACTCCGAGCAGCGCTCGATCACCAAGATGAATGGCCACCAGGTCGTCACCTTTTACGTCCAGCGCGCCAAGGGTTCTTCCGCCGTAACCGACTACACCGCCGGGATGGCCGAGCTCAAGAAGCTCGAGCTGGAGAATCCGAAGGTTCGCTTCTCGGAAATCGTCAACCGGATCGACTATACCAAGGCCCAATATACGTCGGCGATGGAAGGACTGATCGTCGGCGCGATCCTCGCCGTGTTCGTTGTCTTCCTGTTTCTCCGCGACATTCGCGCAACGCTCATCTCCGCTCTGGCAATCCCGATGTCGGCGATCCCCGCCTTCGCCTTCATGAGCATGATGGGCATCACCATGAACTTCATGTCGACGATGGCCATGGGGCTGGTCGCCGGCGTTCTGGTCGATGACGCGATCGTTGAGATCGAGAATATCGTGCGGCACATGCGGATGGGCAAATCGGCCTACCAGGCCTCGCTCGATGCCGCTGACGAAATTGGCCTCGCCGTGCTGGCGACGACGATGGCGATCGTCGCGGTCTTTTTGCCGGTGGCGCTGATGCCCGGCATTGCCGGCCAATATTTCAAGGCGTTCGGGTTCACCATCGTCCTGTCGGTGATGATGAGCCTGCTCGTCGCGCGCATGATTACGCCGCTCGTCGCCGCTTATTTCCTGCGCTCGCACGGCGTCCAGCCGCATGCGGCGTGGAAGTGGATGGACGTCTATTTGAAGGTGCTCAACTGGAGCCTCGACACGTCCAAGGCCAATGCGCTGCTCGCACGGCTGCCGAAGCCGGCGCGAAAAATTGGCTATTATGCCCTGGGCGGACTGCTGGTGCTGCTCATCATCGGCGCCTTCGGGGCCGGCACATTCGGCGCGATGAAGCTGCTCGGCACGCTCGACTGGAACGGAGCGGTTACGTTTGTGCTTGCGCTGCTGGTCGGCGGCGGCCTTGCCTATGGGTTCGGCAAGCTGGTCGGTCTCCTCGTCCAGATGGTCGGCGGCAATTTCGCCGAATGGCAAGCGACCATGGCGGCGCGCTGGAAGGCGCGTTTGCAAGACCACCGCTTGACTATGATCGGTGTCAGCATCGTCACGCTGCTCTTCAGCATCGTCCTGTTCGGGACGTTGCCACTCTCATTCTTCCCGCCGGAAAACGACGATTTCGCTCGGGTCAACATCACTTTGGCGCCAGGAACCACGATCAAGCAGACCGAGGTTGTGGTCGACAATGTGGCGGCGATCGTTGCCAAGGATCCAAGTGTCGCGCGGGTGTTCGAGCGGGTCAATGTCGGCAACGGCCGGGTCAGCATCGTCCTCAAGAAAGACCGCAAGCTTACAAGCACCGAATGGCAGCGTGGTCTGGCGCCAACCCTGGCCGAGATTCCCGACGCACGGGTCAGCTTCGAAAGTCAGAACGGCGGTGGGCCGGACCCGGATTCGCGCGACATCATGATTTTCCTTGGGGGCGATGATCCGGAGCAATTGTCCAGGGTCGCCAGCCAGCTAGTCAAGGAAATGGCGACGGTCCCGGGGCTTCGGGCACCGCGGGTCGGAAGCAACCTCGCGCAGCCGGAAATCACCATCAAGCCGCGCTTCGATCTGGCGGCGGACCTGGGCGTCACCACCGCGGCGTTGAGCCAGACCATCCGCATCGCGACGCTTGGCGACATCGAGCAGAACAGCGCCAAATTCTCCCTGGCCGATCGACAGGTGCCGATCACCGTGTCGCTTTCGGAGAATGCTCGGCGCGACATCCAGACCCTCCAGAACCTGCCAGTTCCGACCTCGTCCGGCAGCTCCGTTCCACTAAAGGCGGTCGCCGAGATCGGCTTCGGCGCCGGGCCAACGGCCATCAACCGTTCCAATCAGCTTCGCCGCTTGTCGATCGGCGCGGATTTCGCGCCGGGCGTGGTCGAAGGGGATGTGTCGGCGAAGGTCAATGAACTGCCGACGATGAAACATTTGCCGCAGGGCATCCAGAAAATGAACCTGGGAAACCAGAAGTGGCAGTCGGAACTGCTGGTCAATTTCGCCATCGCGCTCATTTCGGGCGTGCTGTTGGTGTTTGCAGTGCTAGTCCTGCTCTACCGCCGCTTCCTCGCCCCATTCGTGAACATGGGATCGCTGCTGCTGGCGCCGCTCGGCGCGGCGGCGGCGCTCCACATCGCGGGTCAGCCGGTATCCCTGTTCGTGCTCATCGGCATCCTGATGCTGTTCGGGATCGTCGCCAAGAACTCGATCCTGTTGGTCGATTTCGCGGTCGAGATGATGAACCACGGCATGCCCAAGAACGAAGCGATTTGGGAAGCCGGGCACAAGCGCGCCCAGCCAATCGTGATGACCACCGTCGCGATGGTCGCGGGGATGCTGCCGACCGCCATATCGATCAGCGGCGACAACAGCTGGCGCGCGCCGATGGGGATTACGGTGATCGGCGGGCTGATCTTCTCGACGATCCTGACGCTGCTCCTGGTCCCGTCCTATTTCTCGATCGCAATTTCGATGGAAGCGCGGATCGGGCGACTGTTCCACCGGTTCGTTGGCGAGGACGCCCACCGTGGAGGAACCGCCGTTCCGGCGGAGTGATTTCGGCAATCCGTCCCGCTATGGCGAAGCGATGAGCTCGCCCGCACGCAGTCGTTTCAACCCTTCCCAGCCCGGCGCCGCCGGCATGAAGGCGGCCGCCACCGGCTTGCTGGTGGTCATGGCGTGCGTGTTTGTCGCCGCCCGCGCATTCGAACCCGTTTTCCCCTGGCTGGGCTGGGTCAAGGCATTCGCCGAAGCGGCGATGGTCGGCGGCCTCGCCGACTGGTTCGCGGTCACTGCCTTGTTCCGCCATCCGCTCGGGCTGCCCATCCCCCACACCGCGATCATTCCGAGGAACAAGGACCGCATCGGCGAAGCGCTGGCGTCGTTTCTCAAGGAGAATTTCCTGATCGCGTCGGTGGTCGCCAGGCGCATGCGCACCATCGATATCGCCGGCGCCGCCGGGCGGTTCCTGCGCGCACCCGAAGGCGAAGGAACCCGCATTCGGCATGGCGCGTCGCGGCTGATCGCCGATGTCTTTGAAGGGCTCGATGACGAGCGGCTGGGCGGGATCGTCAAAAGCGCGATCTCCAACCGGCTGGGCAAGATGGAAGTGTCGCCGCTGCTCGGCCATGCGCTCGCCTCGGCGATCAACGAAGACCGCCACGTGCCGATGCTCGAAGCGGCGATCCGCTGGTCCGCCCGCGTGCTCGATTCGAACGAGAGCCTGATCCGAGAGATGATCCGCAAGCGCGCCAATTGGGTGCTCAAGCTGGCCGGACTCGACACCAAGCTCGCCGATTCGATCATGGACGGACTGCGCAAGCTGACGGTCGAAATGTCGACCGACCCGGCGCACCCGGTCCGCCAGAAAGTCGAAGAGGCGCTGGCGCATCTCGCCAACGACCTCCAGACTAGGCCCGAGACGCGCGAACGGGTCGAGGCGATGAAGAATGAGCTGCTGGCCAACAAGTCGGTCAGCCTGTGGCTCGACACGCTGTGGCAGAAGGGCCGCGAGGCGATCATCCGCGCCGCCCGCAACCCCGACGCGGCGATGGCCGGGAAATTGGGCGACGTGCTCAAATCGATGGGCACGACGTTGGAAGGCGACCCGCGTATCCGCGGTGCGATCAACCAGTTCGCCCGGCGCGCGGTGGCCGGCATGGCGGCGAGCTACGGCAGCTCGATCGTTAAACTGGTGTCGGAAACGGTGCGTGGCTGGGATGCGCGGACGATCACCGCTCGACTCGAAAGCGCGGTAGGTCGCGACCTCCAATACATCCGCATCAACGGCACTTTGGTCGGCGGGCTGGTCGGCGTGATCTTGTACGGACTGGACCGGCTCTAGCCGCTGGTGCGGCGCTCGATGGTGGCGCCGACGGCAGAGAGTTTCTCCTCAAGCCGCTCATAGCCGCGGTCGAGGTGGTAGACGCGCAGGACCTCGGTTTCGGCGTCGGCGGCAAGGCCCGCCAGAACCAAGCTCATGGAGGCGCGCAAATCGGTCGCCATCACCGCCGCGCCGGTCAGACACTCGACGCCGTGGACCAAGGCCGAGCGGCCGCGCACCTCGATATTGGCGCCCATCCGACGCAGCTCTGGGACGTGCATGTAGCGGTTCTCGAAGATCGTCTCTTCGAGGAAGCTTTCGCCCTCGGCCAGGGTCAGCATGGCCATGAACTGCGCCTGCATGTCGGTCGGGAAACCGGGGAATGGCGCGGTGGTCAGCGCCAGCGGCTTCAATTTGCCGTCGGCGCTGACCTTGATGCCCTTGGCGTGGAACTCGACGATCAGGCCGGTGTGCGCCAGCGCATTGGTGATCGACAGCATGTCGTCGGGCCGGGCGCCGATGAGGTCGATCGATCCGCCGGTAATCCCGGCCGCGCAGGCGTAGCTGCCGGCCTCGATGCGGTCGGGCATGACATCGTAGGCGGTGCCATGGAGACCCTCGACCCCGTCGATGATCAAATGACCCGAGCCGATGCCCGCGATCTTGCTGCCCATCGCCACCAGCAAATTGCATAAATCGACGATTTCGGGCTCGCGCGCGGCGTTGAACAATTGGCTGCGGCCGGTGGCCAGGACGGCCGCCATCAGCGCATTTTCGGTCGCGCCGACCGACACCACCGGGAAGCTGAAGTCGCCGCCTGCGAGCTTTCCCTTGGGCGCCGACGCTTTGACATAGCCGGCGGCAAGCTCGATCTCGGCGCCGAGCGCTTCCAATGCCTGCAAATGGAGGTCGATCGGGCGGTCGCCAATCGCGCAGCCGCCCGGAAGCGAAACCGTCGCCTCGCCGGCTCGCGCCAGCATCGGCCCCAAAACCAGGATCGAGGCGCGCATCTTGCGCACCATGTCATATGGCGCGACGGTCGAGGCGATTTCGGCCGCCTGGAGCGTCATGCACCGCCCGATCTCGCCTTTCTTGACGCCCTCGATCATGGTCGAGACGCCCAGCTGATTGAGCAAATGGCCGAAGCTGTCGACGTCGGCCAGGCGGGGAAGATTGCCGAGCGTCAGCTTGTCGGCGGTCAGGAGCGCGCAAGGGAGCAAGGTCAGCGCGGCGTTTTTGGCGCCGGAGATGGGGATTTTCCCCTCGAGGCGCTGGCCGCCCTTGATCCAGATACTGTCCACCGCCGCGCTTTAGCGGAGAGGCGCGAGCGCGCAACTCCCGTCATCCCGGCGAAGGCCGGGAACTCAGTGAGACCAGGGCACGAGTTCATCCCACGTCGGGTTGGCTTCGTGAATCATCCGCAGCTTCCAAAGGCGCGGCCACTCTTTGATCGCCTTTTCCCGTGCGATCGCCTCTTCAATGCGCTCGTGCGGTTCGGCGAAGACCAGCCGCGTACAATTATATCGCTTCGCAAACTTGGACCCAGTGCCGCAGCGGTGCTGATGAATTCGCGCGGGCAAATCGGCAGTGACGCCTGTGTAAAGCACTCCGTGTGGCTTGTTGGTGACGATGTAGACCCAGCCGCCCATCGGACGTGACTAGAACTCATCTAGCCGACAGGAAAGCCGATGATCCGCTGCTGGTGCGAACTTTCCATGAGGTCCCGGCCTTCGCCGGGATGACGTTACGCCTTTTCCAGCGTGCACTGCAGGGGGTGCTGGTTCTCGCGGGCGAAATCGATCACTTGGGTGACCTTGGTTTCGGCCACTTCGTAGGTAAACACCCCGCAGATCGCGAGACCCTGCTGGTGGACCTGGAGCATCACCCGGGTCGCATCTTCGATGCTCATCGCGAAAAAGTTCTGCAGGACGAGCACGACGAACTCCATCGGCGTGTAGTCGTCATTGAGCATCAGCACTTTGTAATTGGACGGCTTTTTGGTCTTCGGACGGGTCTTCGTGGCGACGCCGGTCTCGATGTCATCATCGAGGCCGCCGCCATTTCCGGGCCCGTTGGCCATCATCGTCCTGTTCATGCTCATCCCGGCGTTAGATATGGCAAGCGATCTACGCACCGCAAGGCGGAAGACGGCGCAGCGCGGATGAAAAAAAGGCGGCCGCCCTTGGGGAAGGGCGGCCGCCAGCGTTACCTGACTAAGGAGGGGAGAGGTCAGGCAACGATATTGTTGATGCGCTCGGCATTGGCGGTCGCGCGGTTCGACAGCGGCTGGAACGCCTTGCCGGCGAGCTTGACCATCGATTCGGTCAGGCGCGAGGTCTCGGCGACCATACGGTCGAACGAGGTGCGAGCGAGCTCGCTCTGCAGCTGAACGAACTCGGTCGGCGACTTGGCTTCGGTCAGCGAACGGATCGCGTCGGCGGCCTGCTCGGCGCCCTCACGGGTGCGGGCAACGGCGTCCTGGCCGATCGAGCGCGCGCCTTCGGCGGCCACGCGGCCGGCTTCGACAATCGCTTCGACGTTGGCACGAGCGAGGTCGGTCAGTTCCTGAGCGACCTTCTGCGACTTCTTGGCGGCTTCCTGGCTGCGCTCACCGGTCTGGGTGAACAGCGACTGGAACGGCGAATTGCCGTTGAACGCGTCGAAGCCGGCGAACATGTTGGTGGGCGTGAAGTTCATGGTTGGGATCCTTGAGTTGAAAGCGGCCGCGGCAGGCTTGCGCGCGGCAGTGCGGGTGGTGGTGGTCTTGGCGCGACGCGTCTTGCGAGCGGCAACGGCCGGCTTGGCGGTCTTGAAGACGCGCTTGGTCGAACGCTTGGCCTTGCGGGCGGTGGACGCACGCTTGGCGGTCTTGGAGCGGGTCGCGACCTTGGCGGTCTTGGTCGTCTCGGTGATGGCCTTGACGGCGGTGTCGGTCAGCGCCTTGACGACCTTCGCGGGCGCGTCGACGGCGGCGTCCGCCTGGATCTGGGTCTGGTCGGTCATTTCGATGATTCCTTTGTTTGCTGCAGTGCACAATAACCATTGCGCTGCGGCATTTCAAGCAAAAAATGGTGCAGTGCACCATAAATCGTCAAATAAGCTGCGGCGCTTGACGGCCACGCCCCGCCCGAAGCAAGAGCGGTCATGGACCTGCCGATCGACGAACAATCCGGACGCCGCAGACGCGGCCTGTTGATCGTGCTCTCCTCGCCTTCAGGGGCCGGCAAGTCGACGATTTCCCGAATGCTGCTCGAATCCGACCCGGCCATCACCATGTCGATCAGCGCGACAACGCGGCCGAAACGGCCTGGCGAGCGCGACGATGTCGATTATCATTTCGTCAGCGATGCCGAATTCGACGCGATGATCGCCACTGGCGACTTCGTCGAATGGGCGCCGGTGTTCGGCTATCGCTACGGCACCCCCAAAGCGCCGGTAAAGGACGCGTTGCGCGACGGCCGCGACATTTTGTTCGATATCGACTGGCAAGGCACGCAACAGCTCCATTCGGCGATGGGCGAGGATCTGGTCCGGATTTTCCTGCTGCCGCCGTCGATGCTCGAGCTCGATCGGCGGCTCCACCAGCGCGGCACCGACAGCGACGCGATCATCGCCGACCGCATGGCGCGCGCGGCCGGCGAGATCAGCCACTGGGCCGAATATGACTATGTGCTGGTCAACAACGATACCGCGGCCTGTCTCGACGACGTCCGCGCGATCGTCGCCGCCGAACGATTGCGGCGGTCGCGGCAGGCGGGACTGGTGGTCTTCGTCCGCGATCTCGTCAGCAACCAGGGCAGCGCCTAGCTCAGCAACTCCAGGAACCGGGCCGCAGCGAGGAAGTCGCGGCGCCGGCTGGCGACCGCGGCCACGGCTTCGGCATCGGCGCCCCATTTCTCGATCTGCCAGCGCTCCTCGATGCTGACCGCGTGCCACGCCTCCTCGGGGGGCAGCGCACCTTCGAGCACCGCCAAAGCCGCGATCAGCGAGCCGCCGATCGTCACCAGCGGCGCCAGGCCAGCGAGATGGAATGGATCGAGGGTGGCGACGGCGTGAGCGAGCCGCTCGACCGTCGGCCGCGGCTGGGCGACGTGGAGGATCCCGGTGGTGGTGACGAAATCCACGTCGAAGCGCCGCCGCGCCCAAGCGAGCAACGCGTCCCAGCTCTCCTGCTGCCAGGCAATTAGCGTCTCGGGGCCCTCGGCGCGATAGCAAGCGAGATCGCCTTGCGCATATTCGCTCAGGCTCGTGGCGAACGCGGCGCGGTCGGGGTCGATGCGGTCGATGGCGGCATAAGCGAGGCCGGTAAGCGGCATCGCCCAGGGCATGATCGTGCCCTCGGCGGTGGCCCATTCGCGCGCGATGGCCTCACCAAGAGCTTCCGTCGGCAGCAGCAACAAGGCTCGGCCGGGCGTGCGCAGCGGCTTGTCATCGAGCCGGACGCCCCATCCCACCTGCTCCGCAACCGCCTCCGCAACCTTCCAGAACCGCTTCATTCGGCGTCCTCGCGCTCCCATTGCCGCTTGAGGATGCGCGGCACCAACATCGCCACGATCAACCCGGTGATGACCATGATCGCGCCGCCCGCCGGCCAGCCGCCGCGGCGTATCAGCCCGGTGTAGGCGATCGCAATGCCGAGAAAGAGCGTAGCCACCCCGACCAGGCGGATCGCGGCAAAAGTTCGGAAGCGGCGCTTCCACTCGGTTTCGTCACGCATAGAGCTGATCCCTGGCTGGTCCCATCAATTGCAGGACATCGAGTGGTTCGTCGGCAACCGCGATCGCGCCCGCCGCCAGCAATTCCGGCGCGTCGTGATAGCCCCAGCCGGCGCCGATCCCGATCGCACCGGCCGCGCGGGCCATGCCCATGTCGAAGGATGTGTCGCCGATAACCACGGTCGTCGCCGGCGTGGCATCGGCGTCGGCCATCGCCTGCAGCACCATCGACGGGTGCGGCTTGGACGGGTGCAAGTCGGCGGTTTGTAGCGAAACGAAGCGCTGCGCCATGCCGTGGCTTTCGAGGCAGTGATTGAGGCCGCGCGCCGACTTGCCGGTCGCGACGGCGAGCAGCCAGCCATCCGCCTCGAGCGCGTCGAGCAGTTCGGATATGCCGTCGAACAAAGGCTCCTCGACCCGGCCCTCGGCCCGGGCGGCGAAGAACTTCTTTTTGTAAGTCTCAGTCAGAGCCGCATGATCGTCGCGGCTGCCCTTCGGCGTCAGCGCCGCCATCGCCTCGATCAGGCTGAGGCCAATTACGCGCCGGCTTTGCTGTACCGATGGAACGGCATTGCCATGCTCGGCAAAGGCATCCGCAAGCGCGGCGTGGATTGTCGCGGCGCTGTCGACCAAAGTTCCGTCGCAATCGAAGATCGCCAGACGGTTCATTTGGCCGGCGCCGCATCGCGGATGGCGGTGGCGATATCATCGCGGCCCGCGCCCAGCTGCCCCTCGACGCTGGCGGCGATGTCGGCAGCCGATTTGTGCTGGTTGAGCTTGCGCGTGCCGCGGATGTCGCGCGGCTCGACTGCGAAGCCGACGATCGCCTTGACCATGGTCTCGAATTTACCGGGCGTCATCTTGGCCCGGGTCCAGGGCGCGTCCGGCGACCAGCGGTGTTCCATCACCTCGGTAAGGCGGTCGATTTGGGCGATCAGTTCGGCCTCGGTGAGCTGCCGCGCATCGCCCTCGATCTCGACCGCTTCGTAGAGCCAGGTCGGCACCTGGTCTTCCGACGCGTACCAATTGGCGCTGTGATAGGCGTCTCGGCCGGCGACGCTGATCAGCACGGGGCTGCCGGCGAACTGGCTCGCCGCGCGATTGCGGCGCGAGACGTGGAACTGCACCCGCCCTTCCTCGGTCACCACGATCGGTGCGTGGGCGACGAACACACCGTCCATGTCGGCGGTGAAGATGTGGGCGAAGCCGCGGGTCGCGACGAATTCGAGCATCGCCTGGCGGTCGTCCCAAGCGAAGGCGCGATTGGGATGCATCAGCGGCGCCCGCCCTTGGGCGGCGATTTTCGCGCCGGCTTGGCCGTGCCGCGGCTGCGCCGTTCGCCCTTGCGCTCGCGCCGACGGGATTTGGCGGCGGCGGCCTCGCGGCGCTGCTTGACCTCGAGAGACTTGGCCGGGTCGGGCCGATCGAGCGGCAGCATCTCCCCGGCCATCGGCTCGAAGCCCAGCGTCGCCAGGGTCTCGGCGAAGTGCGGCGGGAGATCGGCGGTGACGTCGATCGCGCCGCCGCCGGGCGAATCGATCCGGATGCGACGGGCGTGGAGGTGCAATTTGCGGCTGATCCCGCCGGTCAGGAAGGCTTCGGGCCCGCCATATTTGGCGTCGCCGACGATTGGATGGCCGATCGCCGCCATGTGCGCGCGGAGCTGGTGGGTGCGGCCGGTGAGCGGCTGCAATTCGACCCAGGCGGTGCGGTTGCCGGCGCGTTCGATCACCCGCCAGCGGGTCTTGGCCGGCTGCCCGGCTTCTTCGCTGACGTGCATTTTCTCGCCGCCGGTGCCGGGCTGCTTGGCCAGCGGCAGGTCGATCAGCCCTTCCTCAAGGCTCGGCACGCCGACGATCAGTGCCCAATAGACCTTGCGCGCGGTGCGGCCGGCGAAAGCCTTGGCGAAATGGCCGGCAACGCGGGCGCTGCGGGCGACCAGCAGCGCGCCGGATGTATCCTTGTCGAGCCGGTGGACCAGCTTGGGGCGCTGGCCGGCGTCGTCGGCGAGGCCATCGAGCAGCCGGTCGAGGTGATGGTGGGTCTTGGTCCCGCCCTGCGTCGCCAGCCCCGGTGGCTTGGCGAGGACGAAGGCGTGCGCGTCCTGGTAGATCACCATCTCGCGCACCAGCTCGGTTTCTTCGGGGGTCAGCACTTCAACTTTGCGCTGGGGCCGCGCGGCGCGGTCGGGCTGGGCTTCGGGCGGCGGGATGCGGATGGTCTGGCCGGCCACGATGCGGTCGCCGGGCGTGGCGCGCTTGCTGTCGAGGCGAATTTGCCCGGTCCGTGCCCAGCGCGAGACGAGGTTGAAGGTGACGTCGGGCAAGTTGCGCTTGAACCAGCGATCGAGGCGAATGCCGTCGTCGTCCTCGGTGACGGTGAAGGTGCGTAGGTCGGCCATGGCCGCGCGCTTAGCTTCTGCGCCTCCAATAGTCGAACGCCTGGGCCTGCAGCTTCTCGATCAGCCGCCGCGCCGCCGGCCCTTCCCACGGGCCGGTGTAATCATGTTCGGCTGCTCCGCCGTCGACCCACCACCCTTGCCCGGGCATGCCATCCGACTGGCGCACGACCAGCACCGCAAGCTCGGGTTCGCCCCGCTCCGCGCCGGCGCGGTCGACCGTTCCCAACACCTTGCACAGCGCCCGCATCTTGGGCCGCGAAAACTCATGGCCGAGCTGGTTCAACAGCTCTGAGTAAGTGATGGGATTGCCCGCCGCCGCCGCGGCAACGAGATGCGCGCGCACCTCGCCGGGATTGGCGAGTTTCCCCGCCGCACTCATTCGGGCTGGAGGGCGACCGGGGTCAGTTCGAACACGTCGAGCTTCGAGCTGCCTTGCGGCCACGGGATCACCAGGCGCCAGCGGAACGGGGCAATGCGTTCCAGCACGCCGGCCATATCACGCTTGGGATCGTCGCCATAGGCAAGCGGCTGCTGCTGGTCGCCGAGCGCCAGGCTGCCGAGATAGATCAAGCGGTCGGGCTTGTCGTCTTCCCACAACCGCCCGGCCGGTCGCTGGCTGCCGGTCTGCTTGACGATGGTCAGCAAGTCATCTTCGACCTGGACGTAGCAAAAGAACGGCTTGAAGCGCTCGAACGCCACCGCCTTGGCATTGGCCTTGCCGAGCTTGATCAAGCGGCAATTGTAGCTTCCCGGCGTCGGTGCCGGACGCGGCAGCGCGCCGCGCGGGTCGAGCAGCACACCTTCCTTGCGGATTTCGCCGGCAAACCCCGGCTTGGCTTCGGCCAGCGCTTGCTGCCACGCCAGGCCCAGCCGCGCGATCCGCGATTCATCCGCCGCGGTGGCGATCTGCATCCACGCTTCGGACTTGAGCGGCGGCTCGACGACGACTGTCGCCCCGAGCCGGTGCTCGGTCTTCGGGTGTACGGCGCACCCGGCGACCACCACCGCGAGGACGGCAAGCCAGGACATGCGCAGGCAGGCGGAAGTTAGAGTCAGGGCGGTAAACCTTGTGCTTGGCGACAGCGCAGAGTGGCAGGCTGAGCCAGCGGTTTCAACCAACGCCGCGTTCATCATGAGCTTTCACTTCCCGCTGGGCGCGGCTAGGCGCGCGTCGAATGAACGCCGCCGCCGCCCCCGCCCAACCCCACCCGGAAGTGAGGCGCGGGTTCGCGTTCGGAATTGCCGCCTATGGCCTGTGGGGCGTCATGCCCATTTACTTCAAGGCGCTCGGCGCGATTGCGGCGGTGGACATCGTCGCCCATCGAATCCTGTGGTCGCTGCCGTTCCTCGCCCTGTTGCTATTCGCCAGCCGTGGCTGGAGCGAGGTCCGGCAAGCCGTGCGGCGGGGGCGCACGCTGCTGCTGTTGCTGACGACCGCAACGCTAATCGGCATCAACTGGCTGCTCTACGTCTATGCCGTGACCAGCGGTCACATCCTCGCCGCCAGCCTCGGTTATTATCTCAATCCGCTGGCCAATGTCCTGCTCGGGCGATTCATTCTCAAGGAGCGTCTGTCGCGACTGCAATGGCTCGCGATCG
>JBDSNQ010000236.1:0-6113 GCA_039915275.1 Sphingomicrobium sp. | reverse complement strand
CGACCTGATCGACGAAGCGCTGAAAACCGCCGCCACGATCGCGTCCATGGCGCCGCTGGCCGCGCTCGCCACCAAGGAGATGGTCAACGCCGCGTTCGAGATGGGCCTGGCCCAAGGCATCCGGTTCGAACGCCGCCTGTTCCACGGCCTGTTCGGCACCGACGACCAGAAGGAAGGCATGACCGCCTTCGTCGAAAAGCGCCCGGGCAAGTGGAGCGGCAAGTAATGGCGAAAATCGCATTCATCGGGCTTGGCCACATGGGCGGCGGGATGGCACCCAATCTCGCCAAGGCCGGCCACGAGGTCCGCGCGTTCGACTTGAGCGACGAGGCCCTCAAACGGGCGGTCGAGCGCGGCTGCACCGCCGCCGGTTCCGCCGCCGAGGCCTGCAAGGATGCCGACGCCATCATTACCATGCTGCCGGCCGGCGAGCACGTCGCCGCGGTTTACCGCGCCGCAATATTCCCCGCCGCCCCCAAGGCCGCGATCCTGATTGACTGCTCGACCATCGACGTCGCCACCGCCAAGATTGTCGAGATCGACGCATCGAAGGCCGGCCTGATCATGGTCGACGCCCCCGTCTCGGGCGGCATTGCCGCAGCTGAAGCCGGTACTTTGACCTTCATGGTCGGCGGCACCGACGACGGCTTCGAGCGCGCCCGCCCCTTCCTCGAAGCGATGGGCAAAGCGGTGATCCACGCTGGCGGCGCCGGTTCTGGCCAAGCGGCCAAGATCTGCAACAACATGCTACTTGGCGCGACCATGGCCGCAACCTGCGAAGCCTTCGTCCTCGCCGGCAAGCTCGGCCTCAACCTCCAGACCTTTTACGACATTTCATCGAAAGCTTCGGGCCAGAGCTGGTCAATGACCTCATACTGCCCGGTCCCCGGCGTTGGCCCCGAATCCCCCGCCGACCGCGGCTACGAAGGCGGTTTTGCCGCCGCGCTGATGCTCAAGGATTTGAAACTGGCGATGGCAGCCGCGCAAGAAACCGGCGCCTACACCCCGATGGGCGGCGAAGCCGAGGAACTGTTCCAGCGATTCGTCGATTTGGGCGGGGGCACCAAGGACTTCTCCGGCATCATCAAGATGATCGACGACAGCTGGAAGCCGCCCGAAGTCGCCCAAGGCTAAGGAGTGAATATGCGTAACATCCTGCTCGCCGCCACGACCGTCGGGTTGCTTACTGGCTGCGGAAAATCGGCAGACACTTTGGCGCCCGCCAAAAACGCCCAGGTGCTGCCGATCACCGACAATCATGTGATGCTGGCGATGCCAGGGAAGTCTAATCCCATGGATGCAATGATGCGCTCGATGCAGGGCAAGCCGATGCCGCGCGGCGCGGCGATGCAACGGATGCACGAGCGCCACGAAGGCATGGAGCAGATCGGCAAGTCCTTCAAGATCGCCGGCCGTACGCTGAAATCGGACACCCCCGATCTCGCCCAAGTGCGCACGGCGGCGGCGACCATAGCCCTGCTGGCGTCGCGGACTCCGACCTGGTTCCCGGCGGGCACCGGCCAGAACGTCGGAAAGACGCGGGCCAAGCCAGAAATCTGGCAGCGGCCGTCGGATTTCGTTGCCAAGGATACGGCCCTCCGCCAGGCCGCCGCGGCGTTCGACGCCGCCGCCAAATCCGGCGAGATGGCAGCCATCCAGGCGCGATTCAGTGATCTCGGCAAGGCCTGCAAGGCCTGCCACGACAGCTATCGCAGCGAATGAAGGCCCCAGTTTGGGACCTGCCCGTCAGGCTGTTCCACTGGTTGCTGGCCGGCTTGATCGGCTTCAGCTGGTGGTCGGTCAAATTCCACCACACCGACTGGCACATCTGGTCGGGCATCGCGATCCTGACCCTGCTCGTTTTCCGCTTGCTGTGGGGCATATTCGGCGGCTCGACCGCCCGCTTTTCCAGCTTCGTCCGTGGCCCGCGTGCCGTCCGCGAATATTTGCGCGGTGACGGCAGCTGGCGCGTCGCTGGCCACACCCCGCTCGGCGCGCTGAGCGTTGTCGCCATGCTCGTCGCCGTCGCGATCCAGGTCGGGCTCGGGCTGGTCGCGACCGACCCCGACGGCCTTTACGAAGGCCCGCTGGCGCAGCTCGTCAGCCTCGATGCCACCGATACCGCGCGCGATATCCACGAATATTGGTTCTACGTCCTGCTCGCGCTGATCGTCATGCATTTGGGCGCGATCGTCTATTACAGACTGGTCCGTGGTCAGAAACTGACCAAGGGGATGTTGACCGGCCGCCTCGCGCTCGATCCTGGCGTGGCGCCGATGCGGTCCGCCAGATGGTGGGTCGCCCTCCTTTGCCTCGCCGCCGCCTTCGCGGTCGCCCGCTGGGTCGTGGCCGGCGCCCCGCCATTCTCCCCTTGATCGGCACCGGTTCCGGGACCACATCGGCGCCATGTTGATCCGCACCGAACAAACGCCCAATCCGGCGACCCGCAAATTCCTTCCCGGCCAGCCGGTGATGGACGTCGGCAGCCGCGACTTTCCCGACGCCGACGCCGCGCAAACCTCCCCTCTCGCCGCCGAATTGTTCGCGAGCGGAAATGTCGAAGGCGTGTTCTACGGCCGCGACTTCATCTCGGTGACGGCCTCGCCCGAAGCCTCGTGGGACGACCTCGAGCCCGAAGTCGTGGGCATGCTGCTCGATCATTTCGTCAGCGGCGCGCCGTTATTCAACAGCGCCAGCGCGGCCGGGATTCAGATCGCCGATACCCCGGCGGTCGACGAAGACCCGGCCGACGCCGAGATCATCGACCAGATCAAGGAATTGATCGAAACCCGCGTCCGCCCGGCGGTCGCGCAGGACGGTGGCGACATCATTTATCGCGGCTATGCCAAGGGCACACTCTACCTCGGCTTGCAGGGCGCCTGCCAGGGCTGCCCGTCCTCGGCGATCACCCTTAAGAACGGGATCGAGAGCCTGATCCGCCATTATGTGCCGGAGGTCGAATCCGTAGAAGCCGTCTGAGGCTTCGAAGGATTCGCCGGTCGAGGCCGTCTGACGCCATCCACTATTTCCTTGCCCCTGCGGCAAGCCTGTGGCCCACTCCGATGGTTAACCGGGACTGATCGATGATCCTTGCGCTCGACAGCTCAACCGCCGCCTGCACCGCCGCTCTGTTCGACGCGGCGGGCAAGCTGGTGGCGCGCCACGACGAAGTCATCGGCCGCGGCCATGCCGAGCGGCTTGTGCCGATGATCGCAGCGCTGCTCGACGGGCTAACCGCCGACCGCATCCTGGTCGGGGTCGGCCCCGGTAGCTTCACCGGCCTTCGGGTCGGCATCGCCGCCGCCCAGGGCCTCGCGATCGGCTGGGACGCGGAGCTCGCGGGCCTGTCATCCCCGGCGCTGCTGGCGTGCGGCGCGCCAGGTTCGGGCCCGGTCGCGGTGGCGATGATCGGCGGCCACGGCGAGCTGTTCGTCCAACAGTTTGAGCGCGCGCCCTTGACCCCCACGACGCCGCTGCTCAGCCTGGCTCCGCACGCCGCGGCGGCGCGCATCTCCGCCGACCTGGTGGTCGGGCCGGGCGCCGCCGAACTGGTTGCGGTTCGCGGCTGGGGCGAGGCGGTCGACGCTTGGCCCTGCGCCGCCGATGCGCTCGCTTTGCCCGAGGCATTGCGCAGTCTTGCGCCGCGCCCGGTCTACGCCCGCGCCCCCGACGCCCGCCCTGCCGCCGATCTCGTGGCGACAAGGGCGGCGTGATGAGCAGCGTGCCTTCGGCCGCCCTGGTCCGGGTGTCACCCGGCAATTCGACTGACCTCACGGCGATCATGATGATCATGACCGCGGCCTTCGATCCGCAATTCGGCGAGGGGTGGACGCGCTCGCAATGCGCCGGGATCCTGCCGATGACCGGCGTTTCGCTGATTCTCGCTCACGAGGGCGGCGGGCAGCCCCCGATGGGCTTCTCGCTGTTCCGGACCATCGCCGGTGAGGCCGAGCTGCTGCTGCTCGCGGTTGCGCCGGAGCGTCAGCACAATGGCATCGGCCGCCTGCTCCTCGAGCAATTCGTCGAGCGCGCGCGCGCGACCGGGGCCAGCCGGGTCCACCTCGAAGTTCGCGACGGCAATCCCGCCGTGCAAATGTACCTTTTGGCGGGGTTCGAGCAGGCCGGCCGCCGTCCGAATTATTATCGCGGAAGCGACGGCAGGCAATTCGACGCTTTGACTCTGGCTTACGCTCTGTAGAAAAGGCCGGCGGCAATGGTCCGCCTCTATTGCGTCAAGAACATCCGCGGCCTAATGTTGCCAAGCCTGTAGTGCAATGCTCGTGAGCACTAGGCCAAACTTAGGAAATCACAATGCTTGATAATGAAGGCGCCGAAGACACATTGCTCGCTTTGACCGCGGACATCGTTGCGGCCCACGTCAGCAACAATAGCGTTGCCGTCAATGACTTGCCGACCCTTATCCACAACGTTCACACTGCATTGAGCACCATTTCGGACAACCGTTCGGCCCCGGAAGCGAAGCTTGAGCCGAAGGTTCCGATCCGTTCTTCGATCAAGCCCGACTACATCGTCTGTCTCGAGGACGGCAAACGACTGAAGATGCTCAAGCGGCATCTGATGACTCATTACCAAATGACGCCCGATCAGTATCGGCAGAAGTGGGGCCTTAACGCCGACTATCCGATGGTTGCGCCCAACTATGCCGAGCAGCGTCGCGCACTCGCCAAGTCTATCGGTCTTGGCACCAAGCGCCGCAAAACCCGCGGCGGCAAGTAAGCGTATTCCTCCCCGAGCTTGCTCGGGGAGGATGTCTTTGACCCGCCGCTCGTCCGTCCCTAACTAGGGGCGTATGCACCGCAACATCGACATCGAGGCGCTGTGCGCCGCCAAGGGGCTGCGGATCACCGAGCAGCGCCGCACCATCGCCCGCATCCTGTCCGAAGCCGAAGATCACCCCGACGTCGAGACGCTCCACGAGCGCGCCGCCGCGATCGATCCCAAAATCTCCATCGCCACGGTCTACCGCACCGTCCGCTTGTTCGAGGAAGCGGGCATTCTCGAGCGGCATGAGTTCGGCGACGGCCGCTCGCGCTACGAAGCCGCCTCGGACGCCCATCACGATCACCTGATCGACGTCGAGACCGGCAAGGTCATCGAATTCGTCGACGAGACCCTCGAGGACCTTCAGAAGAAGATTGCCGAGAAGCTCGGCTTCCGCCTCGTCGATCATCGCATGGAGCTGTACGGCGTCGCCCTCGACCGCGGCCGCTGACAGCCCACCCGCGATGCTCCCGATGATCCGCGCTGCCTTGCGCGTCGCCGGCCTCTTGCTGCTGTTCCTCGTCTGCCTGCCGCCGCATATGCTGTCGAAATGGCTGCTTGGCCGCTCGCTTTGGCCGCGCCGCTTCCTCGCCGCCGCCGCCTGGATTGTCGGAGCCCGCGTCCGCGTGCTTGGCGATCCGATCCGGCCGCACACATTGTTGCTCGCCAACCACCTCAGCTGGTTGGACATTATCGTCATGGCCGGCGCCACCGGCTGTGCCTTCGTGTCGAAGGATAACCTCGGCCACGGCTTCATCCACTGGCTCGCCGACCAGAACCACACGCTCTACATCACCCGCGGCAAGCGCAGCACAACCGCCAACCAGGCAAGCTCGATCGCGGCGGCGCTGGAACGGCCGCAGCCGCTGACCTTGTTTCCCGAAGGCACCACCGGGCCCGGCGATCATCTGCTGCCGTTCCGCTCGTCGCTGCTCGCTGCGGTGGCGCCCGCGCCGCCTCGCTCCCACGTCAGGCCGGTGGCGCTCGATTACGGTCCCGCGACGCGCGAAGTCGGTTGGTACAATGAAAGCGGCAAGGACAATGTGCTGCGCGTCCTCGGCCGCAAGGGGAGCTTGCCGACCACGCTCCACCTGCTGCCCCCGCTCGAACCCAGCGTGGACCGCAAGCACCTGGCACGTCAGGCACATGCCGCGATTTCG
Organism: Sphingomicrobium sp.; assembly: GCA_039915275.1. Taxonomy (GTDB): domain Bacteria; phylum Pseudomonadota; class Alphaproteobacteria; order Sphingomonadales; family Sphingomonadaceae; genus Sphingomicrobium. The sequence goes on along the minus strand of JBDSNQ010000236.1, from coordinate 171 downwards.
GCTGCCCTTGCCCTTTCTGGCATAGCGCCCGCTTCAAGTTCCGCGCGCACTGGCCTATAGCCGACGTCGAACATGACACCCGCTCCCAAAACCTTTCACATCACATCCTTCGGCTGCCAGATGAACGTCTACGACGGCGAGCGCATGGCCGAGCTCTTGGTCGACACCGGC
>JBDSNQ010000246.1:0-5080 GCA_039915275.1 Sphingomicrobium sp. | reverse complement strand
ACGCCGCGATCCGCGCCCTCCGAAAGGCAGCGGCGCCGCCAAGGGCTAATCCGCTAGAAGCGGACGGTCTTCATCCGGACGCTGCTATCGGGTCCATATTGCGGATGCGCGGTGGCGGGTCGCAGCGCGGCCAGCGTCGCACCTTCGGGCGGCAAGGCGAAACGGCTCGCGAATAGCTCGGCGACGACCGGCTCGCGATCGGCGAAAAGCGCCTCGATCACCAAACCCTCGCACGAGCGGCCCGAACAGCGCAGCGCCGCCTTTTCGGGCTCGCCTTTGGCCGGCAGAGGGAGCGGCGAGCCGGGCAGTCCTAACGCCACAATCTTGGTCTGCTTGGCAAAACGGATGGCGACCGCATTGCCGCCACCTGAAGACAAAGCGAGCCAAACTCGCCGACCCTGACCGGCCTGCATCGAGCGCAAGAAGCGCAGGCGCGGCGCGGGCACGTCGAGCATCGGCGCCGCGCTCGCCCATCGCGTCCGGCTGCTATAGTCCAGCACCTTTCGGCTCCATTTTCCCGGGAATGTCGCGGGCAGTGGCGCCTGTTTGCTGGCAACCGTCCAATATGTCTTGTCACCCTTGTGGTTACGGAAATAGTCGATCGTGAAAGCCGCTGGCCGCTCGGCGCTGGCACGCGGAGCAACCAGCGCCGCAACCCACAATCCGATGGCCGTGACGGCCAAAGCGAGGAGCACCGGCCGTGGCGCGTGGTCGTCCATCTCAATTAGGAACGGCAGGACTGCCAGCGCGGCCAATGGCGTCCCCGCCCACAGCGGCCCATCGATCAACAGCAGCTCGATGAGTGCGAGCAATTGGGCGAACATCAGCAGTTGGACGAGGGCCGCGGCGATCAGCAGCACACGCGATGCCGGCGGGCTGCGATTGGCGAGGCCGATGCCGGCGAGCGCCAGAGCCAGAGCAAACAGGAAGAAAATGCTGGCGCCGGGAACAAACAGGCTGAGCCCGCCGCCGAGCAGGAGGGTCAGCAGCCACGAGGCGGCCAGCGATTGCGCCCGACTATGCGAGCCGCGATAGCGGCTGAAGATCGCCAGCATCGCCCACAGCATCGTCGCGTAGACCGCGAGATAGGCAATGAGCGGATAGGCACGATAGAAATCGCTGGCGCGGATCGTTCCCGCGCCAAGGCTCGCCAGGCCGGCCGCTGCGATCCCTCCGCCGGCCATCGCCGCGACCAACCCTAACGCACGTCCCAAAGCCTTGCGGCGATAGGCCAGGACCAAAGCAAGGAGGACCATGAGGCCCAGCGCGACCGCCGCGACCGGCAAAGGCAGGCTGATGAACAGCCGGCCAGCAATGTCGGTGAACACCGCGCGACCCGAACCGGCGGGCGGCGATGCCGTCCCCGATATGGCCCTGGTCATTGCCAGCACCTCGCTGCCGACATGATAGAGGCTGGCCCGGTCGAGCGCGGCGAGCGTGTCGCCGGGCGTATGATAGCGGGTCTCGTTGCCGATGATGGCGACGTTGAGCATGGTCCAGCCCTTGGGCCGAAACTCGACGACGTCGGTGGTGTTTGGGATCAGCTTGGCGAAATCCATGCTCAGCGAGTTGGCGTAAGGCCGCGCCGCCGCGCCTCCGAAGATGGCGATGGCCGCGCCGTTGGGATCGCTGGTCTCGAACATCAGCGCTGGGCCAGTGACTCCGCGCGCTTCGATGTTGATCAGCGTATCGACCCTGCTCGCCAGCGGATGCTCGCGCACGAACGCCGCGGCGCCGTTCAATCCAAACTCCTCGCCTTCGTTGAACAAAAAGGTGACAGGCCGCGCCGGCGGTGAGGTCTTAAGGAGCGAGGCGATTTCGAGCATGGACGCGACGCCGACGCCGTCATCGGCGGCACCAGGCCCCGTCGGCGTGCTGTCATAATGGGCATTGAGCAGGAGATGCTTGCCCGGCCCGTCGCCGATGGTCGCAATGACGTTGCGCACGCGTGAGCAGCTCACGCCGCGCGATTTGGGCATCGCGCTGCAGTCCATGGCTTCCTGGATCGACGGTTCGAGTCCGATTGCGCGCAGCTCGGCCATGAGCCGGTCGCGGACGGCGTCGTCGGCCGGGCTGTCGACCGGGTGGGGACGCTGGTCGCCGAGGACGCGCTGGAGGCGGGCGGCGGCGCGATCCGTGTCGAATGATCCGGCCGCCGGTTGGGCAGGAGGCTGCGGCGGATCAAGCAAGACGCTCTTGAAGGCCAAGCACAGCAGCAACAGGGCTAATGTCAGAATCGATTTGCGCATGATCCCCCCGGTCTTGCGTGTGTGCAGGGGAGGGCCATATCGCTTTCCTGGCGCGCTTGCGATACTTGGCCCGCGTCCATTGGAGAACGTTCACATGAGTGGTTATCGGGTCGCGGTCGTCGGCGCGACCGGCAATGTCGGGCGCGAGATCCTCAACATTCTCGCCGAGCGGCAATTTCCGCTCGCCGAAGTCGCCGCCGTCGCCTCCGCCCGCTCGACCGGGGACGAAGTCGATTTCGGCGAATCCGGCCAGACCCTCAAGGTCAAGAACCTCGACCATTTCGATTTTGCCGGCTGGGACATGGCGCTGTTCGCCGCCGGGTCGGACATCAGCAAGCTGCACGTGCCGCGCGCCGCGGCCGCCGGCTGCACGGTGATCGACAACAGCTCGCTGTTCCGCATGGACCCCGACGTGCCGCTGATCGTGCCCGAAGTGAACCCCGAGGCGATCGCCGGTTATTCGAAGCGCAATATCATCGCCAACCCCAATTGCTCGACCGCGCAATTGGTGGTGGCGTTGAAACCGCTCCACGACGCGGCGAAAATCAAGCGGGTGGTGGTCGCGACCTATCAGTCGGTGTCGGGCGCGGGCAAAGCCGGCATGGACGAATTGTTCGAGCAATCGCGCAACATCTTCGTCGGCGACAGCAATGAGCCGGCCAAATTCCCCAAGCAGATCGCGTTCAACGTTATCCCGCAGTGCGGCGACTTCCAGGACGACGGCTCGACCACCGAGGAATGGAAATTGGTGGTCGAGACCAAGAAAATTCTCGATCCCAGGATCAAGCTCTCCGCCACTTGCGTCCGCGTGCCGGTGTTCGTCGGCCATTCGGAAGCGGTCAACATCGAGTTCGAGAATGAGATTTCCGCCGCCCAGGCCAAGTCCATCCTGCGCCAGGCGCCGGGCGTCATGCTGATCGATAAGCATGAGGACGGCGGCTATGTGACCCCGGTCGAATGCGTCGGCGACTATGCCACCTTCGTCAGCCGGGTGCGCGAAGACCCAACGGTCGACTGCGGCCTCTCGCTGTGGATCGTCAGCGACAACCTCCGCAAGGGCGCGGCGCTGAACGCGGTCCAGATCGCCGAACTCCTCGGCCGCAAGCACCTAAAGAAAGCGGCTTAGTCTAGGGCTTTTCGCCCCAGTGGCGGAGGAGTTGGTTCTGGACCAGCTGGAGCCGGACGATATTCTCGGGCGCCATCTTGAGCCCTTCCAGCGCCGCGACTTCGTTGAGGTCGAAGAGCAAATTGCGCCGGAACGGGTCCTGGATGCGGCTTTGGATAAAGGTGATCGCGACCAGCCGCTCGCCCTTGGTCACCTCCTCGACCTGGTGCAGCGTGTCCGACGGGTAGACAATCGCCTCGCCCGGCGCGAGCTTGAACCGAATATTGGCATCGCCCAGCTGGATATGGAGCGCGCCACCTTCATATGTGCCAGGATCGCTCAAGAAGATTGTGCAGCTCAAATCGCTGCGGATCATCGCCGTCGCAAGCTGCAAATAAGCGGCGTCGGTGTGCGCGCCGTAGCGCATTCCGGGTTTGTAACGGGTCATCATCGGCGGCGCGATCAGCGCCGGGAATGCGAAATTCCTGAACTCTTCGCTCCGCACCAGCGCCTGCTGGAGCAGCTGCGCGCTGGTGTCATAAGCGGATGGGTCGTGGAGCTGTTCGTTCTGCTTGGCGGTGTTGTGCGGGTTGGTGATGCGGCCGTCGACGAACGGCGCGGTCTCAGCAATCTTGCGGCATTGAGCGATTTCGTCGCCGGTCAGGATGGTCAGGACACGATACATGGGAACGCTCCGTTTCAGCTCCGCGCCGGCGACCGCTTCAGGGCCCGCGCGAGGAGCGGCGATTCCTGCGCTGACCGCTCGAGCATGGCAAGTGCATCGTCGATTTCGCCGCCGTGGAGGCTGAATTCCTGGTCGATCAGCTGGGTTCGGAGTGAAGGGCTATAATCATATTCGAGCGCCTTGGAGTAGCGTGCCAATAGCGGGCCGCTGACAATCGCCTGAAGCTGCTCGGCCGACGCTTTGAAGCCGAAGAATTTGGCGATTTCGCCCAGTCCCGCTTCCATATCGTCGAGCAGTCGGTCGAAATTGGCCCACATCAGGTGTCGATCAGTCATCGCCTCGGCGGCCGCTTCGAGCGCCGTCATCTCGCACGCCCAGGCGGCGGCGGCGAGCTGCGCCGGGCTGCCTCCCGACAAGCCGTGGACGCGCCCCGTCATGCGTCGAGCGCGATCTCCAGCCCAGGCGTGCAGCTCCTTGAGGTTATTCTCGCCGGCGAGGATGGTCGCGATGTAGCGGCGCGGATCGGCGGTCAGGAACAGCGCCCGCTCGCCCGGCGGCACCAGCTCGGCGGCGATTTCGCTGACGAAGCTGGTGGCCTTGACCAGCGCAATCTCGTTTGGCCCGAAAGTGCGCGACAGCAGCCGTTGGATGGCCGGCACGATCGCGCCGCGCTGCACGCCAGCCAGGCCCGCGACATCGCGCAAAATCCGCGGCTCGCGGATCGCGAGCACCTCGTCCAACTCCCCCAGCAACCGCGCCACCAGAGTCGAACCGACGTGGCCGATATGGAAGATCCAGCGCGCATCGCTGCGCGCCTCGCCGGGCATCGCGGCGGCAACCTCGTCAAACGGCATCCCGTGGGCATTGACCGGCCCCTGAAGCATCCGGTCGTCGAGGAAACTCGCCGCGCGATAGGCCTCGGGGCTCATCTCGATCAGCCGGGCGATGCGGGTCGCGGGGTCGAGCGCCTGGACAAGCCAGCGGGCATCGCATGCGATTTCACTGGCCGACGGAGCGCTGGACATGCCGCCCCTTAGCCGC
>JBDSNQ010000034.1:0-8594 GCA_039915275.1 Sphingomicrobium sp. | reverse complement strand
CCAGCACGCCCCACAATTTGGCGGGCAGGATGAAGCCGACCGTAAACGCCCTCAGGATCGCGTAGAACGGCCAGAAATACCATTCGGGGACGATATGCGCCGGCGTCGCCAGCGGGTTGGCCGGGATGTAATTATCCGGATGGCCGAGATAATTGGGCGCGAAATAGAGCACCAGCGCGAACAGCAAGAGGAAGACGCCGACCCCGACGCCGTCCTTGGCGGTGTAGAAGGGGTGGAACGGCAGCGTGTCTTTCTCTTCCTTGACGTCGACCCCGGTCGGGTTGCTCGAGCCCGGGATGTGCAGCGCCCAGATGTGGAGGATGATCACCGCGGCGATCACGAACGGCAGCAGATAATGGAGCGAGAAGAAGCGGGTCAGCGCCGCCTGGTCAGGCGCGTAGCCGCCCAGCAGCCACTGGCGGACCGGCTCGCCGACCAAGGGGAAGGCCGAGAAGAAGCCGGTGATGACCTGCGCGCCCCAATAGCTCATCTGCCCCCACGGCAGGACATAGCCCATGAAAGCGGTCGCCATCATCAGCAGGTAAATCACCAGGCCGAGCATCCACACCAGCTCGCGCGGCGCCTTGTAGCTGCCGAAGAACAGGCCGCGGAAGATGTGGATGTAAGTGACGATGAAGAAGAAGCTGGCCCCGTTCATATGGGCGTAGCGCAGGAACCAGCCCGAGCTGACGTCGCGCATCAGATGCTCGACCGAATTGAAGGCGCCGTCGGCGGTCGAAACATAATGCATCGCCAGCACGATCCCGGTGGCGATCTGGATGGTCAGGAAGACGCCGGCGAGGACGCCGAAATTCCACCAATAATTGAGGTTGCGCGGCACCGGATAGCCGCCGCCGACCGCGCCATAAGCGAGGCGCGGCAACGGCAGCCGCGCGTCGAGCCAGCGCATGAAAGGCGACTTCGGTTCGTAAGGCTTAGCCCAGGAAAAGCTCATTCTTGTCTTCCCCTCAACCGATCTGGACGACCGTTGGCGACGTGAACTGATAGTCCGGAACCTGCAGGTTGAGCGGCGCCGGTCCCTGGCGAATGCGGGCGGCGGTATCATAGGCCGAGCCATGGCACGGGCAGAAATAGCCACCGAACGGCCCGCGGTTCTCGCCCTCGCCGGTGCCCAGCGGGATGCAGCCCAAATGGGTGCACACCCCCATGGTGATCAGCCAGTTGGCCTTGCCCGGCTTGGTCCGCTCGGCCAGCGACTGGGGATCGCGCAGCTCGCTCAGCGGCACCGCATTGGCGGCGGCGATTTCGGCCGGAGTCAAATTGCGCACGAACACCGGCTGCTTGCGCCACACGGTCTTGATCGCCTGGCCGGGCAGGATCTTGGAAATATCGACTTCGGTCGAGGCCATCGCCAGCACGTCGGCCGACGGCGACATCTGGGTGATCAGCGGAACCACCGCCGCTGCCACGCCGACCCCGGCAAAGCTCAGCGCGGCGACATTGATGAAATCGCGGCGGCGAATTTCGCCAGTGGCGCCGTCGCCGGTTTCTGAACCTGATGCGGACTGTTCCAGCGTGGCCATGCTAACCCTTGTGACGCGATTGTCTGCACATGCCGGAAGGCACGAAGCGGCACCGCCCCTGGAAGGCCCCCGGGGCGATTGGCGGGCCTGATAGCGGGCGCATACGGCACTGCCAAGGGGCGGATTTGGTCAGCCGGCAACGGCGGCGGTCGCGCCCTCGGCCCGGTGCTCCCGCCGGCCCGTGATCGCCGAGCGCAGCATCACCGCGGCGGCATAGAGCACGACCACGATAACCAGCCAGCGTAAGAGCTCGAGCGGCATCTCCTTGACGACGAATGCCGCCACCAGGACGGCGGGGATGCCGCCGATCGCCAGCCCGAGGACGATGCGCAGGTCGATCTTGCCCATCTGTATATGGCGAATGCTGGCAGCGGCGCCGGTCAACCCGGCGCCGCCGGCCATGATCGGAAAGCACAGCCGCGGGTCCATGCCCATCAGGCTCAGCATGACCAAAGTCGGGGCATAATTGCCGACGCCAAAATTGAGCAGCAGCCCGAAGGCGAAATTGGCGGCGATCGCAACGATCAACAGCCCCGGCGGCAGGCTGCTCGCCGTGCCGCCCCCGGGCATCAGGTCGAGGTTGGTCAATGTGTACATGATCGCCGCCAGGACGAGGGCGACAGCGACCACCAGCTGCACGATCCATACGCGCGACCGGGCGACCAAAGGCGCGCCGAGCAGTCCGCCGGTCAAAAGCGCGAGGACGCTGCCGACCAGCAGCACCGGATCGACCATCACGCCGAGCAGGATGAGGAAGATGACGGCCTGCAGCATCGACGGCGGCGTCAGCCCGGTCAGCATAGTCTGCGGCAGCAGCCGGTCGGGCACCAGCTTGCGGAATTTGAGCCACGCCGTGGTCGTTGCGAACGAGCCGATGCCGAGCGTGTCGAAGAAGTTCACGACCGCGCCGACGCCGATCATTTCGAGATTCGGAACGGCGCGCTTGGCCACCGCCGAGCGAATCAGGATGACGGCGAACAGCAGGATCGCCAGCGACAACGGTACGAGCAGCGCAATCAGCATGGCGATCCCCCATTAAAGCCAAGGACTACGACGCTGTCCTAGATGATTGCACAAGGCGCGGCTATGGGGCGCCACATGCTTGACCTCGACGATCAGCAACAGGCGGCGCGCGACTGGTTCGAAGCCCTGCGCACCCGAATCTGCGCCGCGTTCGAAGCGATCGAGCGCGACGCCGGCAGCGACGCCGCTTTCACTTACACGCCGTGGGACCGCGTGGACCCTGATGGCGAACCCGGCGGCGGCGGAGTGCGGAGCCAGATGAATGGCGCGGTGTTCGAGAAAGTCGGGGTCAATGTTTCGACCGTCAGCGGTCGCTTCTCGCCCGAGTTCGCGGCCAGCATCGCCGGCGCCGAGGATGACCCGAGCTTTTTCGCCACCGGCCTCAGCCTCGTCGCCCACATGGCCAACCCGCACGTCCCCGCGGTCCACATGAACACCCGCTTCATCACCACCACCAAGCGCTGGTTCGGTGGTGGCGCCGACTTGAACCCGGCGATCCCCAATGACCAGGACACGGACGCCTTCCACGCTCGCCTGCGCGCCGCCTGCGCCGCCCACGATCCGACCTTCTATCCGCGCTTTTCCAAGTGGGCGGAGGAGTATTTCTGGCTTCCCCATCGCGGCGAATCGCGCGGCGTCGGCGGCATCTTCTACGACCATCTCGAAGGCCATTTCGACGCCCATTTCGCTTTCACCCGGGATGTCGGCGAGGCGTTTCTCGACATTTTTCCCAAGATCGTCCGCGAGCGGATGAACACGCCCTTCACCGACGCAGAGATGCAGCAACTGCTCGAATTTCGCGGCCGCTACGTCGAGTTCAACCTGCTCTACGACCGCGGCACATTGTTCGGGCTCAAGACCGGCGGCAACATCGACGCCATATTGATGAGCCTGCCGCCGCTGGCCCTTTGGAAATGACGAAAGCGCGGGCATGAGCTACGATTTCGTCGCCGACGGCGAGCTGGCGGCGGTGGTTACTTACCTCGAAATGCACGTCGCACCGGACGCACCGATCCCTTCCTCGCCATTGTCGCTGCGGCGGCTGGAGAGCCCCGATTCGGCCGATTATCGCCGCCTGTTCCGGTTCGTCGGATCGCGCTGGCTGTGGTTCTCGCGCCTGGCCATGGACGATAGAGAATTGTGCGCCATCATCCACGATCCAAAGGTCGAGCTATCCGCAGTGATCGATGACAGCGGAAACGAAGTCGGGCTGCTCGAACTCGATTTTCGCGCACCGGGAGAATGCGAGCTGGCCTTCATCGGCCTGGTGCCCGAACTCGCCGGCCAGGGTCACGGCCGCTGGCTGCTGGCCGAAGCGCTGCGCCTCGCCTGGCGCGACGGCATCGCCCGCGTCCACGTCCATACCTGCTCGCTTGATCATCCAGCCGCGCTCGGCGCCTACGCCCGCGCCGGTTTTACCGCCTGCGGCCGCGCCATCGAGCGTTTCCCCGACCCGCGTCTGCTCGGCATACTGCCGGCCGATTGCGCGCCTCAGGTGCCGCTGGTCGGAACCGCCGCCCCCTCGCCGCTCAGCTGAACATAGATCCGCGCCAGCATCACCATCAGGATCACCGACACCGCGGCGCTGACGATCTGGACCAGCAGCGCCACGAACAGCGCGCCGACGGTCAGCGGCCCGACCCCGCCGAAGAGCAATTGAGCGAGGATCCCGCCGATCGCCGCCACGGCGGCAATGGTCACTACGGCGGCGACCAGGACCATCACGAAAAATCCGAACAGCCGCAGCCAATGGCCGTGCGTCAGCTGCCAGCTGCGGCGCAGGATCGCGAGTGGACCAAGCGCTTCGGCGCTCGCGACCGGCGAGGTCATCAGCATGCGCACCGCGAACCACAGCCCGGCGCCGCACAGCAGGATCAACGCCACCGAGGCCATGGGCGATGCGCTCGCCGCCGGCCCGACAACCTTGCCGGCGAGCAGCACCGCCGCCACCAGAATCGGCAGCACCCACATCATCGTCGCCGCCAGATAGGCGGGACCGCGCCGTGCGCCGTGGCGAATCGCTTCACCGACGGTCAGGCCGGAGCCGATTGCGAGCCTGATCACGGCCAGCTGCCCGACCAGGGCAACCAGCAACGCGATGATCGTCAAAACGGTCCAATAGCCGAATTTCGGCAGCTGCCCCGATACCGCCGGCGGCGCCGCGACATCGCCGATCGCTCCGGGCAACACGAACAAAGCAAGGGCAATGGTCGTTAGCAAGCCCCCGTCGCGGGCGATTACCGCCCTCGATTCGTCCCACGATTTTGAAATCGATAATTTGGTCACGCTCACCCTCTCAAACTGTTCGGATGCTTATGCGAAGCTTGAGAGCACCATGCAATCGCCCCATGTGGCGACAGATGGATTCGTCAGACCCAATCGAGTGGCTCAACAGCGAAGGCCTGGTGCCGTACCAGAAGGCGCTGGCGTTCATGGAGGCGCGCGCGGCCGCCATCCGCGCCGGCACCGCTGCGGAGTGCGTGTGGCTGCTCGAGCACCCGCCGCTGTTCACCGCCGGCACCAGCGCCGTCCCGGCCGAGCTCAGCAACCCCCTCGGCCTTCCGGTCCACCTTGCCGGCCGCGGCGGGCGCTACACCTATCACGGGCCGGGCCAGCGAATCGCTTATGTCATGCTCGACCTCGACCAGCGTGGCCGTGACGTGCGCCGCTTCGTTCACGCGCTCGAGGGCTGGATCATCGCCACGCTGGCCGAGCTTGGCGTCGCCGCTCACCGCGCGCCGGGCCGAATCGGCATCTGGGTCGGCGAAGGCCCCGCCGAGGCCAAGATCGCCGCGCTCGGGCTGCGGGTGAAGCGTTGGGTGACGCTCCACGGCCTTTCGATCAACGTCGCCCCCGATCTGTCCCATTTCGCCGGCATCGTGCCGTGCGGGATCGCCGAATTTGGCGTCACCAGCCTAGTCGCGCTCGGCACGGAAACGCCGATGTCGCGCGTCGATGATGCTTTGAGAAGCAATTTTCCCCAATTTATCAGCGACTTAAGCGAGTCCGACAAAGTGACTTGAAGGCGGTCGTCGCTTCAGCCTATTGTGCACGCGATTTGGGAAGCGGGAAAACACCGCTCCGAATCGTATAATCTAGGGAGTTTTGAATGCGTGCTCTTATCCTGGTCGCCGGTGCGGCCCTGGCGGTTTCTGCTTGCAGCAGCAACGATGCCGCCGAAAATACCATGAATGTCGACGAGAATCTCGCAGCCGAGAATATCGTCGCCAACGACACCATGACCGACATGAATGCGACCGACGCCAACATGTCCATGAATGCGGACATGAACGCGACGGCCGACACGAATGCAACGGCCACGACCAACAACGCGATGTAATTCGCTTGGCTCTTCCCAACGGGAGTGCCACCTTAAAGAGGCTGCCGGTTCAACCCGGCGGCCTCTTTTTTTGCTTTCGGCGATGTCTGCATTTCCAAGGGGGAGGTTCTCATGCGTGCTCTTATCCTGATCGCGGTTTCGGTCCTGGCGCTTTCAGCCTGCCGCAAGACTGGAGCCGACGATAGCGCGACAAATGTCGATCAGGTCCTGGCCGGACAGAACGTCGCCGCCAACGATACGACCGCCATCGACGCCGCCACCGGCGACGACGCCAACATGGCCGCGGACATGAATTACACCGTGAACGAGACCGACAGCGCCGCCGATAACGCCGCCAATTAGGCGAACAGGCCTAGGGCAGCCCGACCATTTTGTGGGCCTGGAGCGAGAGCCGCCAACGCGGCCGCGCCATCGCCAGCGCGATCGCCGCCGCGACCGCCGCCTCGCGCTCGGCGCAGTCCATCGGCTGGACCAAAAAGTGCCTGAAATCCCAATCCTCGAGCTCGGCGGGGTCGATCCCCGGCTGCGGCCAGACCAGCTTCAACTCGTCGCCGCTGCGCTGGACCACCTCGCTTCCGGCCTTGGGGCTGACGCACAGCCAGTCGAGCCCCGCCACCGCGGCCAGCGTGCCGTTGCTCTCGGCCGCGATGCGAAAGCCCAAGGCGTGCAACGCGTCGACCAGCGCCTCGTCGAGCTGCAGCATCGGCTCGCCGCCGGTAACGACCACCAGCCGCTCCTCCCCTTCGCCCCACACGGCGGCGACATGCGCCGCTAGCTCAGCTGGCGTGGCGAACTTGCCGCCGCCGGGGCCGTCGGTACCGACGAAATCGGTGTCGCAGAAATTGCATATCGCGGTCGCCCGGTCCGCTTCCCGGCCCGACCATAAATTGCAGCCGGCGAAGCGCAGGAACACCGCCCGGCTGCCCGACTGCACGCCCTCTCCCTGCAGCGTCAGGAAGGTTTCCTTGACGCTGTAGGTCATGCGTAAGCCGTCGGGTCGGTCAGCCCGGCCTCGGCAAAGCCCTGGACGCGCAGCAGGCAGGCATCGCAATGGCCGCAATGGCTGCCGTCGGGCGCGGGATCGTAGCAGCTATGGCTCATTGCCGCGTCGAGCCCGAGCCGCTTGGCCTCGCGCGCGATATCGGCCTTGCTCATGTCCAGCAGCGGCGCGTGCACAGCGAACCCCTCGCCCTCCACTCCGGCCTTGGTGGCGCGGTTGGCCAGCGCCTCGAACGCGGCGATGAATTCCGGCCGGCAATCGGGGTAGCCCGAATAATCGAGCGCGTTGACGCCGATGTATAGGTCACGAGCGCCCGCCGCTTCGGCCCAGGCCAAGGCAAGGCTCAAGAAAATCGTGTTGCGCGCTGGCACATAGGTCACCGGAATACCCGCCGCGCCGACCGCGTCCTTGGGCACCGCGACATCGCTGGTCAGCGCCGATCCGCCGAACTGGGTAAGTTCGAGCGGCAGGACGATGTGGCGTGCCGCAAGCATGGCTGCGATCGCCTTGGCGGCCTTGAGTTCGACCCGGTGCCGCTGGCCATAATCCACGGTCAGCGCCAGCACCTCGAACCCCGCCTCCCGGGCAAGCGCGGCACAGACCATCGAGTCGAGGCCACCCGACAGCAGCACCACCGCTTGCTTCACAGCCGGATCCCGAGCCGGGCGCTGAACGCGAACATCGCCGCATAGAGGCCCAGCGTAATCGCACAGGCGATCAGGATCGTCGGCCAGAAGCCCCAGCCGGCGCGCAACATCGTCGGGATGATCAGGAACAAGGGCAGCGACGGCAGCACGAACCAGAAGGTGCTGGTCGCCTGGTTGGCGATTCGCATCGGATCGCTGGTGTCGCGCCACAGCCAGATCAAAGCGATCAGCGAAGTCAGCGGAAGCGAGGCGAGCAAACCTCCCCAGCCGGGATTGCGGCGCGAGACTTCGGAGATGGTAGCGATCAGCACGCCCGAGACGACCGCTTTGACGATGAGGTAGAGCATCGCTGCCCTGTAATTCGGCTTCGGTCACAAAAGAAGGGCCGCCGGCTCGGGTGAGAAGGCGGGCCGCTTGATCGGACAAAGAAGGGCCGCTCGTCCACGACGAGCGGCCCAGGTACCGAGCATACCTGCCCGATTGGGAGGAAAGCGTGCCATCCGGCACCCGACTCGCTTACGACAGGATGGTTAAACGCTGGCTTAATGAGCCGCTATTTTGGCCGGGCAGTCACCGACGCGCCGCGCCTGGACGACGTAATTGAACGGAAAATTGTCCGAAATGCCCTGGGTCTCGATACGCAGCGAGCGCGGCGTCAGAAGCGACATCTTGCTCTCGCCGAAGCCGCCGTTGGAGCAGGTGTAATGGATCAGGCTCCAGGTCGGCATGTCCTTGATCACCACCTGGGTGCAGCTGCTGCCGCGATGCTCGACATGGGCCAGCATGGCGGTGTCCGCGACGCACTGGCGAACCGGCGCTCCGGAATTGGGAACGCCGCTCATCTCCCACAGGCCGGGAATGGTTTCGCTCAGTGCCGTTGGGCGCGCGGCGGCGGCGAGCAGCAACAAGGCGGCCCCGCCGATCGCAAATCCCGCAAGCATCCGAGCATGCCCCATGAGCATGCTTTAGCACGACAATCGCGATTCCCGGAAGCCCCTGCAGCGGCTCAGGACACCTCGTCGAGCGCGATCGGGAACGAC
>JBDSNQ010000065.1:0-10096 GCA_039915275.1 Sphingomicrobium sp. | reverse complement strand
ACGGGTCCGACAGGCCCCGCATGCAGAACAAGGTCAGCCCGATCCCGAGCATGCCGTAAACGCCGAACAGAGCGGCATGGGCATGGGTCGCGGTCGTGTTCAGCCCCTGCATGTAATAAAGGGCGAGCGGTGGATTGATGAAGAATCCAAACAGCCCGGCCCCGATTAGATTCCACACTAGCACGGCGGAGAAGAAGGCGAACGGCCAGCGATAGGCCTCTTGCCAATCGTGCCGGTGCTCGAACTTGACGCGGTTATAGGCCTCGAAACCGACGACCATTAGCGGCACGACTTCGAGTGCGGAAAACACCGCGCCCAACGCGATCACCGCGGTCGGCGTGCCGGCAAAATAAAGGTGGTGAAACGTGCCGAGTACACCGCCGGCCAGGAAGATGATTGTCGCCAGCAATACCGACGTCGCCGCCACCGATGCCCGCACGAGCCCCATCTTGACGAACAGCGCAGACACGATTGCGGTCGCGAACACCTCGAAGATGCCTTCGACCCACAAATGGACGACCCACCAGCGCCAATATTCCATGACCGAGATATGGGCGTGCTGGCCATAAAAGAGCCCGGTACCAAACAGCAGGCCGATCGAGACCGTCGCGATCACGACCAGGAAGACCAGCGAACGACCGCCTTTTTCGCGCAAGGCGGGCCAGACGCCGCGCAGCACCAGCGCGGTCCACAGCAGCAGGCCGATAAACAAATAGAATTGCCAGAAACGACCGAGGTCGAGATATTCATAACCCTGGTGGCCGAACCAGAAGTTCATCGTTCCAACGGCCATGTGCCGGTTGATCGCCAGCCATTCGCCGGCGAAAGAGCCGACAACGATGACAAGCAGGCTGATAAACAGGAAATTTACGCCAAAGCGCTGGAACTTCGGCTCCCGCCCGCCCAACAGCGGAGCTACATAGAGTCCGGTGGCAAGCCAGGCGGTCGCGATCCACAGGACCGCGAGTTGCGTGTGCCAAGTTCGGGTGACTGCGTAGGGGAAATATTCCGCCATCGGCAGGCCGTAGAGTCCCTGTCCCTCGACCGCATAATGGGCGGTGACGATACCAAGCAACACTTGCGCGAAGAACATCGCGGTGACGACGAAGAAATATTTGGCCGTTGCGCGCATCGACGGAGTGATCACGGCGCCTTCGAACAGGTCGGTCGTCGCAAACCCATCGAGCGGCTCGATGTCGCGCCGCCAGACGTCGAACTCGCGCGCATAATACCAAACCAGCCCGCCGATCCCGGCGAGCAGCACGAAGATCGAAATGAACGTCCACAGGAAGATCGCTCCCGTCGGCGCGTTGCCCACCAAAGGCTCGTGCGGCCAGTTGCTGGTGTAGCTGATCGCCTGGCCGGGTCGTTCGGCGGCGGCCGCCCAGGCGGTCCAGAAAAAGAAGCCGGTCAACGTGCGTGCTTCGCCTGCATTCAGCACCGCGTTTTGGGGCATCGCATAGAGTTCGCGCAAATGCTGATCGGCTGGTGTGCGGTTGGTGAACAATCCCTCGAAATGGTCCGCGGTTGCGGTGATGGCAGCCGCCCGCTGGTCGCTGACTGTAATGACGGAAGTTTTCGGATCGTAGCCGTTGGTGCGCATTTCGCTCCTGAGGAGCGCGCCGACTTTTGCCTGATCAGGTTCGGCCATCGTATCGAACTGGTTATTCGATAGCTGGCCGCGCAACGCGACCGCTTCGCGATGCAGCCAGTCGGCGCTCCAGTCCGGGGCGACGTAGCCGCCATGGCCCCAAATCGAACCCTGCTGCATCCCGCCGGTCGATTGCCACACCGCCTGCCCGCGCTGGATGTCCTCGCCCGTGTAAAGGATGTGCCCGGAGGCGGTCCGGACCGCAGCTGGCATCGGCGGCTTTGAGTGATAAATCTGGACGCCGAAAAACAGCAGAACGCCGAACATGATTACCATGCTCGCGGCAAAGATAATCCACAAACGGCGGATGGAGAATTCAGCTGCGTAATCGGACATGGCAATTTCCCGCTCACGGGCTTTTTTGCAAAGCCAATCCGCTCGCAGAGGGGCCGCGCGCCCTTCAATTTAAGTCATGCTCTTCTCGGGGCGGATTAACAACCAGGCTGCCGGCTATGCCCAGCCCGCTACCACCGATCGCGTGCCGAGCTACGGAGCGATCAGCCGCCGCCGAACTTAACCGCGAACGCGGATCAGCCCGCCAGACGCTTTTGGCCGAGGCCGACGACCATCTGGTTGGCGCGCTCGTAGCTTAAGGGGCGGCCGAACAGATAGCCCTGGATGGTGTCGCAGCCCAAGTCACGCATGCGCTCGAAATCCTCGGCGGTTTCGACGCCCTCGGCGGTGACCGACATGCGGAAGCTTTTGGCCAATTGGACGATCGACTGGATGATCGCGACATTTTCGGGCCGGGTGCCGGCTTCGCGCACGAAGCTGCCGTCGATCTTCAATTTGTGGAACACCGCCTTGTTCAAATAGCCGATCGACGAGTAACCGGTGCCGAAATCGTCGAGCGCGATGCCGACGCCGAGCGCACGCAGGCGCTTCAAGACGTCGAGCGTGGTGCCGTTGTCGCCGAGGAACACGCCCTCGGTCACTTCCAGCTCGATACGGTTGCCGGCAACCTTGTGGCGGGCGAGCGCTTCGCTGACGGTGTTGGGCAGCCCGGCGAGGATGATCTGCTTAGGGCTGATGTTGAGCGCGACGGTGATCGGTTCGGGCCAGCTGGCGACCGCGCGGATCGCTTCCTCGATCACCCATTCGCCGATCACCGGCATCAGCCCGGCCTCTTCGGCGACGGGGATGAAGACGTTGGGCGGGACCAGACCGCGCTGCGGATGATTCCAGCGGATGAGCGCTTCGAAGCCGACCAACTTCTGGTCCTTGGCGTTGACCAGGGGCTGGAAGTTCAAGTGGAACTGATCGGACTTGATCGCCGCCCGAAGGTCGTTTTCGAGGCGGACCCGGTCCTCCTGCTCCGACTGCAGCTCGGACGAGAAATAGCGGGCGATGCCGCGACCGGCGCCCTTGGCTTCGTACAATGCAAGGTCGGCCTTGAGAATGAGATCGTCGACCGTGGCGCCGTCGATCGGGCCGAACGCGCAGCCGATCGAGACGCCGATGCGGATTTCGGTCTGGTCGATCATATAGGGCTCGGCGACCGACTTGATGATGCGGTCGGCCATGCCTTCGACATTGCGGCGGCTCTGCGCGTCGATCACGACGATGGCGAATTCGTCGCCGCCCATGCGCCCGACGTGGCCGTCGCCGCCGACCTCGTCGACCAGCCGCTTGGCGACCGCGCGCAGCACGGCGTCGCCCTTGGGATGGCCGAAGGTGTCGTTGACCGGCTTGAAGCCGTCCAAATCGAGAAACAGGATGGCGCATGGGACATTGCCGGCGGTCGCCGCGCGCAACGCCTCGCCGAGCAATTGGCGGACCCGACCGCGGTTGGGCAGGCCGGACAGCACGTCGACATTTGCGAGATGGGTCAGCCGCTCCTGCGTCTGGCGGATTTCGGTAATGTCCGAGCCGACCCCGCGAAAGCCCTCGAAGCGGCCGGCGGTGTCGATGATCGGATCGCCGGCGATCGAAATCCAGCGCTGGCCGCGGGCGGTCTTCAATTCCATTTCGAGCGAGTTGAACGGCTGCCGTTCGAGCAATAGGCGGCCGAGTTCGGCGCTGCCCCCGAGCAATGACGGCAGCGAATGGCCAACCAGCGCGGCGGCCGGACGGCCGAGCAATGCGGTCATGCGCGACGAGATGTAACTGACGCGATTGTCGGCATCGACCTGCCACAGCCAGCCGACACCGCGCTGTTCATATTCCTGCAGCAGCAGACTGGCGCTCTCGCTCTGCGAGCCAAAATCGGCGTTGGTCTTGAGCTGGTGGAACGCCCAACGGGCCACGGCGAGCACGCCGAAGATCGCCACGCCCAAGGTAAACAGGATCGACAGCATATGCCCAAAGGGAATGCTGTGGCGGCCGATCAGCAAGGCGGCGCTGATGCCGCCGGTGAAGGCCGACATCCAGGCGGTGACGCACGGCGGGACCACGACCAGCCCCAGTGCGCCGATACCTAGGCCGGCCATGATCGACGCGGCGATGACCTGGGTGCCGGGGGTCAGCCCCGGGAACATGTAGAGCGGCAGGCTGATCCACAAAATGGCGCGCAAGGTGACGTCGCCGATCATCCGCCATTGCGGGACCTGGTGGCCCGAGCGGCCGACGTGGGTGACTGCCTGCGTCCGGGCGACCTGCATCGCGACGAGATTGACGAGGCCAACGGCGCCCGCCCACGGCAGCAGCCATTGCGCGGCGACCTCACCCCACAGGATGGTCACCATCATCAGCGCGGCGACGATGTTGGCGGCGGCGAAGAACGGCGCCAGCTGGGCGCGCGAGATCAATTGGACGTCGCGCAACGGCGAGCTTTCGCCGTCACCTTCGCGGCTGGTCAAGCCAAGCGATTCGCCGCCCGGAAGGCGTGCCGAAATCATCCGCTTGTAGCGATCAGGAGCTTCGTACATCCAGCCTGCCGTTTTAGGTCCGGCGATCCGGGTAACCGAAGAGCGTTTAAGGCCGGTTAAGGGATGGCAGGCAAAATCTTCATCCACCGAGCTTCAAAACGTCGAGATCACGGGTGACAATCGGGTGGTATAGCGGCCGCGCCCTGGCGTAAATCCGCACCGCGATCGGGCGGCCCCAGCCTGAATCCGCCGCCAGCGCCTTGAGCAGCGGTTTGACGAATTTGCCGCGGCCGAGCGAGGTCAGGAATTCCTCGAGTGACGGCACCGCGGGATCGTAGCGGTTGCCAACCGCCAGATCGAGCCAGGCGAAGCGCACTTCCATGTTGCGGGTGGCGTTGAGGCTGAACGCTTGGTTTAGAGCGTCGAGGCGGGGCTTGGCGAGCTTGCGGGGCAGCTTGTTGAGGAAGCGCAGTCGCTCGTCGGTGTTCCACCGCGCCCAGGCGCCGAAATCCGCCGCAGCCCCGCCAGCGAAGGCGGCGACCGCTTGATCGATCTCGGCGAACGCCTTGGGATCCGGCTTGACCATGTTGGCGGGAAGGCCGGGCTGATAGACCCATTGGTCGAGCATCAATTTCTGCTCGAGCGCCGTGTCGCCCTTGACCAGATGCTGGCGCATGTCGGCGAGGAAGATTGCCGACGTCACCGGCTGGAACATGTGGCGCTCAAACCAGCCTTTGAGATAGGCATCGAAGCGGTCGCGGCCGACAATCGCCTCGATCGTGCGCAGGAAAGCCGCGCCCTTCTCATAGGCGATGTTGCTCGACACATCGTCCGGGCTGCGGCCCGTGGTGTCGAGGTGAAGGCGCGTGTCGGGGCCGGTTGGGCCGCCGTTCTCGGTAATCGCCTTGTTGAGGTCGTCGACGCCGAGCGAAATCTGCTGCGCGGCGACTTTGGGGCCGTAGAGCTCCTCGATGATCCGGCTCTGGGCATAAGTGGTCATGCCTTCGTTGAGCCAATAATCGTCCCAGGTCGCGTTGGTCGCGAGATTGCCCGACCAGCTATGCGACAGTTCGTGCGCGATCAGGCTGACCAGGCTTTTGTCGCCGGCAATGAAGGTCGGCGTGAGAAAGGTCAGCGTCGGATTTTCCATGCCGCCGATCGGGAAGGACGGCGGCAGCACGAGCATATCGTAGCGGCCCCACTGATAGGGCCCGTAGAGTTTCTCCGCGGCCGAGACCATTTTCTCGGTGTCCGAAAGCTCGGTCGCGGCGGCGTCGAGCTTCGCGGGTTCGGTCCACACGCCGGTGCGCGGGCCGAGCGATTTGAAGGCGAGGTCGCCGGAGGCGATGGCGATCATGTAGGGCGCGACGCTGTGATCCATGCGGAAGGAAAAGGTCCGCGTGTTGCCGCTATCGACCGGCTCGGCGGAGCGCGGCGCGGACATGACCACCGTCAGCGGCTTGGCGACGCTGATCCTGGCTTCCCACGTCTGGCGAATGGCGGGCGAATCCTGGGTCGGGATCCAGCTGCGGTTCTCGATCGCTTCGCCCTGGCTGAACATATAGGGATGCGTCTTGCCGGCGGTCTGCTGAGGCGTCAGCCAGAGCAAGGCGCCGGCGTCGGGCGCACTCAAGTAATGGATCGCGATCCGCTGCGTATCGGGACGAAGCGTGATCGCCAGCGGAGCGCCGAGGACCTTGTCGACGGCGCCAACTTTATAGTCGAGCGGCTTGCCCGATCCGTCGGTAACCCTGTCGATTTCGAAGCCCTTGTCGTCGAGGACGATTTGTTTGGCGTCGGGCTTGCGCGCGATGTCGAGGGTGGCGGTGCCGCCGATGCGTTTGGTGGCGAAATCGATCGCCAGGTCGAGCGCGACATGGTGGACCCGCGCTTCAAGCGGTCGCGCAAAACTGTGGGCATCCTTGGCGTCGGCGGTGGCCAGGATCGGGGCGATGGCGGCCGCTTCGCTCGCTTTGGGCTGGGCTTGATTGGCTTGGCCCGTCATTTGGCAGGCAGCCAATGCCATCGTTGCGACGAGCATCGCCGCGCAGGACGCAAATTTCATCGATAATCCTCAGGCGAATTCGCCATTCCCAACGTGGATTAAGCGTTTCGGTGCCATTATTCCATAATTTCGGCCGAGGATGGCGGTATCAAGCCCCGCAGCCTATGTTCAATTGCCAGCCGGGGAAGCCAGAATTGCGCCGAAACATACTCTTAGCCTGCCTGTGTCTCGCCTTCGCCGGGGCGGCAATCGCTGGACCGAGCGAGGACGCGACGGCGGCCTATAAACGCGGCGACCACGCGCAGGCGTTCCGGCTGTGGCACGCGCAAGCCGAGCAGGGGGACGCCGATGCCCAGGCGATGGTGGCCTTCTTGTACCACGACGGGGACGGCGTCGCGAAGGACCTGGTGCGCGCACATATGTGGTTTGAACTTTCACGGTCCAATTCGCCCGCCAACGGACAGAGTTGGCACGATGCGTCGGACGCGCTCGAGCTTACCGCCAAGGCGATGACGGCAAAGCAAATTGCCGAAGCGCGCGAGATGGCGCGAAAGTGTCAGTCGCAGACGTATAGAAACTGCGACTAGCTTCGCGCAGCCTGTGCTCGGGCCGGCATGGCCGGACCCCGGTGCTCGCAATGCCGAAGCTCCCGGCCTATAACCGCAGCGATGGCGACCGACAGCGCGGCACTGGACAGGCGGCAGCGACCGACGCGGCGAGGAATCCGGGCCGCCGCGCCCAGGATTCAGTCGCCCGCGGCGCCGATCGCGGAGGGCATCGGCCTCGACCAGCCATTCTTCGACGACAAGAACCGCGCCTTCTGGATCCTCCAGTCGATCGGCTGGACCGGCTATTTCATCCTCCGCTCGCTATCCGGGTTCGCCAACAGCATGGGCTGGATGTTCGTCATCCACACGCTGCTGCTGACCGCGACGGGATATTCGCTGACGCTGCTGCTGGCGACGCTGTTCCGGCGCTTGATCGCGATGCGCGCGCTTCTCACCGTGGCGCTGTCGCTGGCGGCTGTGATGCTGGCCTCGACCGCTTTCTCGGTGATCGAGACGTGGAGCTTCGCGACTTTTCTGAAGCCCGATGCGCGGCCGGTCGGGGTCGAGTATCTGGGCGCGATCCTGCTCAATTTCGCGCTGCTGGCGGCGTGGGCGGCGCTCTATTACGGGATCAATTACTTCCTTCTGCTCGAGGAGCAGATTGACCAGCGCGAGCGCCTGGAAAGCCAGGCCTCGAGCGCGCAACTGGCGATGCTGCGCTATCAGTTGAACCCGCATTTCCTGTTCAACACCTTGAATTCGATTTCGACCCTGGTGCTGCTGAAGCAGACCGAGCGCGCCAATGCGATGCTCGCCCGCCTGTCGTCGTTCCTGCGCTACACGTTGGTCAACGAACCGTCGGCCAAGGTCACGCTGGCGCAGGAGGTGGAGACGCTCAAGCTCTATCTCGAGATCGAGAAGATGCGCTTCGAGGATCGGCTGCGGCCGCATTTCAAGATCGAATCCGAGACCATCGGCGCGCGGCTGCCCTCGCTATTGCTCCAGCCGCTGGTCGAGAATGCGATCAAATATGCCGTCACCGCGAGCGAAACCGGGGCCGACATCTGGATCACCGCGCATCGCGAGGGCGAGGCGGTGCGGATCGAGGTGGCCGACAATGGCGACGGCGAAAATGCCGGGCTGACCGCGACCGAGTCGACCGGCGTCGGACTGGCCAACATTCGCGACCGACTGGCGCAGGCCTATGGTCCGGCCCATGGCTTTACGACGAAAAAGAACGAACGGGGGGGCTTCAGCGTTATCATTGAAATTCCATTTGAGAGCGGAGACCAGGAAACATGAGCATTCGGACCATATTGGTCGATGACGAGCCGCTCGCCACCCAAGGCTTGCAACTGCGCCTGCAGGCCCATGACGACGTCGAGGTGGTCGCCACCGCCGCCAACGGCCGCGAAGCGATCCGTGCGATCAAGACCCACAAGCCCGACCTCGTCTTCCTCGACATCCAGATGCCCGGGTTCGACGGTTTTTCGGTGATCCAGGGCATGATGGAGGTCGAGCCGCCTCTGTTCGTGTTCGTCACCGCTTATGGCGACCATGCCTTGCGGGCGTTCGAGGCGCAGGCGGTCGATTATCTGATGAAGCCGGTCGAGGAAGACCGCTTGGCGGCGACCCTAGATCGGGTCCGTCAACGGCTGACCGAAAAGCGCGGCGTGGAAGAGGTCGAGCGCCTGAAGGAGGTTCTGGAAGAGCATGCCCCCGAAGCGGCGGAATCGCTGGCCGAGGAAACCGCCGGAGACGCCCCCGCCGCCAACCGCTTCGAGAAGATGATCAACATCAAGGACCAGGGGCAGATTTTCCGCGTCGACGTCGACAGTATCGAGCGGATCGACGCCGCCGGCGACTATATGTGCATCCAGACCGGCGACAACACGCTGATCCTGCGCGAAACCATGAAGGATCTGGAGAAAAGGCTCGATCCACGGCGCTTCCAGCGCGTTCACCGCTCGACCATCGTCAATCTCGACCTCGTCAAGCAGGTCAAGCCGCACACCAACGGCGAATGCTTCCTGGTGCTGGACTCCGGCGCGCAGGTGAAGGTCAGCCGTTCGTACCGCGACGTGGTCGCGAGATTCGTGCACTAGATAGCCCGCGTCCCTAGCTGGATTGGGAAATCGTATGGAATTGGACATCGGGAGCGAAGGTACGCCGGTCTAACCGGTCGGGCCTCCCCCAATCCGACAGGAGATATTGATGACCAAGACCCACACCGCCGCTGCGCTTATGCTCGCCGGCCTTCTCGCGACGAGCGCCGCCCAGGCGAAAACGGCCACTCCGGCCAAGCCCGCCGCGACAGCGAAGATGGCCACGCCCAAGCCGAAGGTCAGCATGGCACAGGCTCGCAAGATCGCCCTTCGGCTCGCTCCCGGCAAGATCAAATCCAGCGAGTATGAAAAAGAAGGCGGCGGCTGGCGCTATTCGTTCGACATCCAGCAAAAGGGCCATATCCAGGAAATCGGCATCGACGGAATGACCGGCAAGGTTGTCGAGAACAAGTCCGAAGGGAAGGTCGATCACGACTAGGCCTTCAAGGAACATCGATGAGAATCCTCCTCGCCGAGGATGACATTGAAATGGCCGAGTTTGTCGCGCGAGGGCTCGACGAACTCGGCCATAATGTCGTGCGCGCCACCAGCGGTGTCGATGCGCTGCATCTCGCCACGACCGAGCCGTTCGACCTCGCGCTGCTCGACCGGATGCTGCCGGAAATGGACGGCGTCGCGGTTGTTCGGCGCTTGCGGGCGGCGCAGATCGAGACCCCGGTCCTGCTGTTGACCGCGCTCGGCCGGATCGAAGACCGGGTCGAAGGCCTCGATGCCGGCGCCGACGATTATCTGGTCAAGCCGTTCGCATTTTCCGAGCTCGCCGCGCGAATCAACGCGCTCGCGCGGCGGGGGCCGATCAATTCACCCGCCACCCGGTTCGAGTGCGGGTCGCTGTCGATGGACTTGTTGCGCCGCGAGGTGCGGCGCGACGGCGAAGTGATCACGCTCCAGCCGCGCGAATTCCGGCTGCTTGAAGAGTTGCTGCGCAACAGCGAGCGCGCGGTGACCCGGACCATGCT
>JBDSNQ010000127.1:0-8536 GCA_039915275.1 Sphingomicrobium sp. | reverse complement strand
CAAGGCAAGCAGCGCGATGACCATTCCCGCGGCAATCAGGCCGACCAGCAGCAGCCACGCCGAAGCATTGGAATAATCGATGGTTGCACTGCGCGCATAAGCCCAGTCGGTCAGCACCGCGCCGATGAAGGCCAATAGCGCAACTGGAACGAGCATTCGAAACAGGTGCTGAACCAGCGCCGCGCTTTCCGAGGTCGATCGTTGTGAAGTTCTGCTCACCATTTTCGTCTCCCAGCCGGTCTCATCTAAGACTACGGTCGGCAGCCGATGTCGTTCCGGTTATGGGTAACCCGCCAGGGTGGACAGTGTCTGGGGCGGCGGCTACGGAGCGCCTCGCTCGAACGGTCATTTGCGCCCTTCAGCATCGGCCCAGGTAGCTCAGTTGGTAGAGCACGTGACTGAAAATCACGGTGTCGGCGGTTCGATCCCGTCCCTGGGCACCACACTCCGCCTGGTTTGAGCGGCTACGCCTTCCAATATTGCGGATAGGTCTGCTTGAGCTTCGTCAGCTTGGGGCGGTCGTTGACCAATATGTACGGATAATAAGGGTTGCGCCGCATGAAGTCCTGGTGGCTTGCTTCTGCGACATAGAAGCCGCCGCTTTCAATCCGCGTTGCGATCGGCCGCGAATAGAAATGCGACGCGCGCAGCTGGGCAAGGAAGCTTGTCGCGGCCTGCTTTTGGCCCGGATTCTGCGGGAAAATCGCCGAGCGATAGCTGGTGCCGCTGTCCGGCCCCTGGCGATTCACTTGCGTCGGGTCGTGGGCGACGGTGGCGTAGATCTTGAGCAATTGCCCATAGCTGATCTGGGCCGGGTCGTAGGTGATCCGCACCGCTTCGGCGTGGCCGGTGCGCTCGGTGCTGACCGCGCTGTAATTGGCATCCCGTGCGGTGCCGCCGGCATAGCCCGAAACCACGTTGCGGACGCCCTTCACATGCTCGAACACGCCCTCCATGCCCCAGAAGCAACCGCCGGCGAGGACGGCTTGCTCAAGGCGCGGCGGAGCCGCCTGGGCGGTTCCAGCGAAGAGCGAAAGGAAAGCGGCGGCGGCGAAGGTCAGCTGTTTCATTCGGCCAATGTGGTGAATGCCCTGCGCCAACGCAACCGTTCGAGCGGATTTAACGCCAGCCGCGAGCCTGGGCGGATTTCTCCTGGGCAGCGTCGAATGCATCGCCGGCGATGGTCGAATCGATCAGCGCGGCGAGGTTCGGATCGGCTCCGCCGGCCATGCGATAGTCGCCGCCCGGCGCTTGCGGCGCGGCGAACAGTCCCTTCACCCGCCAATCGTTGCCAGCGCGGCAGGCCAGCCCGCTCGAGCGCTGATCGGTAAAGCTGCGGCAAACTGCTCCGGTCGAATCGCGAAAGGTCACGCCGATTCGTAATCCCGCGACGTCGCCGGCACTCGCCAATTGCTGGTCCAGCGCGCGGTCGAGCCCGGCGGCGGCGACCATCGTCCCTTCGCGGACATCGACTGGCGATCCACCGCGTTCCCCGATCAGGGTGGTGCCAATCAGCACGCCGATCACCAGCGTGGCCGCCATCGCCGCCCATTGCGGCAGCTGCGCCATACTCTTTCGCTGAGTGCGCGAGCCGATATCGATGATCTTGGCGGACGGCGCTTCGACCGCGCTCGCCAGCCGCTTTGGCACCGGCGCCGCGCTGACCGTCGCAAATGTCTCTCGCAACCGGGCGCCGAAGCCGCGATGCTGCTTGGCCATGCGCATCAGCCGCGGGTCGTCTTCGACTTGCGCCTCGACTTCCGCCGCTTGTGCCGCACCAAGCTCGCCGTCGAGCCAGGCAAAGAATGTTTCGTCGTCAATCGCCATTGTCATTCACCCAATAATCCCAGCAGCGCGGTCCGCCCGCGCACCAGCCGACTCGATACTGTGCCGATCGGCAGGTCGAGCAGTTCCGCCGCCTCGCGATAGCCAAAGCCTTCGATCAGTATCAGCGCGACCACTTCGCGCTGTTCGCTTGGGAGCCGCTCCATCGCCGCCATCACCCGCTGCAGATCGATCGTCGCCTCGATTCCGGGGCGCGGGTCGTGGCCAATCGTTTCGGCCTCGTCCGCCGGGGCTTCGACTTTGTCCTTGCGCATGCGGGCGCGCACCGTGTCGATCCACAGGTTGCGCATGATCCGGTAGAGCCAGCTGTCGAGCCGCGTCCCCGGCTGCCACTGGTCGCGAGCCCGCAGCGCGCGCTCGACCGTCATTTGGGTCAAATCGTCGGCATCGGCGGCGTTGCGGCTGAGGCCGTGCGCAAAACGCCGCAGCCGCGGCAGCAACGCCAAAAGCTCGTCCTCGAACGGAATTGGTGGAGTCATTCGCCCTCATGTGGATGAAACGGCGCTTGTCGACCGTTTCATCCCTGAAGGCAAAGAAATGGGTTCATTGATGTCCAGCAGGTTTCGTCATCTTATCATAGCCACCGCGACCGCCGGGCTAATCACCGGCGCGGCCGGGGCGCAGTTGTTGCCCTCGCTCGGGCTGCCGCCGCTCAACCTGCCGGTCGGCAACATTCCGGCGGTCGGTCCTGTTGTCCAGGATGTGCTCGGCTCGCGCGCGGCGCAGCAGGTCATCAACCCGACGCTCGACTCGGTCGGCGGGCTGACCCAATCGATCGCCGAATCGGGGCCGTCGACACTGCTCGATTTGCGGCGCCTGCGTCTCCAGCAGCTGATCCGCGACAATCGCCGAGAGCTCGACAGCGACGGGTCGGGCCAGCCGGTGCGGCGCGGCGTGCTGATCGCGGTCAATCCCGATCCAGCGTCGCTGCAAAACGCCGCCCGCGCGGGCTTTCGATCCATCAGCCAGGAATCGAGCGCCGAGCTTGGTCTCAACACCGTCACCCTGGCCATTCCACGGGGCATGGCCGCGCGCGATGCGCTCAAGCGGCTGCGCTCCGTGGCGCCCGGGCTCGAGTCCGACTTCGACCATGTCTACGAGCCGGCCGGAGGAGCGCTGCTCCCTTTCGACGGGACGCTGGCGGCCACTAGCGGCGGCGGCGTGCGGATCGGCATGATCGACGGCGGCGTCGGGTCGCACCCGTCGCTCAGCGCGGCAAGCATCGAGCAGCGTGGCTTGTCCGGCAATCCCCAGCCGACCGGCCACGGCACCGCCGTCGCCTCGCTGATGGTCGGCAACCAGGGCCCGTTTCACGGCGCGGCGCGCGGCGCATCCTTGCTGGTGGCCGATGTCTATGGCGGCAATCGCGCCGCCGGATCGGCGACCGCGGTGGTGCGCGCGCTCGCCTGGCTGGTGGCCAAACGGGTCAGCGTGATCAACATCAGCCTGGTCGGCCCCCGCAACCGGCTGGTCGAGAGTGCGATCAGGCAGGTCCGCGCGCGCGGCATTGAGATCGTCGCCGCGGTCGGCAACGACGGCCCCGCCGCCCCGCCCCAATATCCGGCTTCCTACCCCGGGGTCGTCGCGGTCACCGCGGTCGATGCGCGCGGCAAGGCCCTGGTCGAAGCGGGCAAAGCAGCTCACCTCGATTTTGCAGCGCCCGGCGCCGACATGGCGGCGGCCCTGCCCGGCCAGGGCTATGCGCGGGTGCGCGGCACCAGCTTCGCCGCTCCGCTCGCCGCCGCGCGTTTGGCCCTGACGGGATCGCCGCAACGCCTCGCCACCGAAGCCCGCCCCGGCAAGGGCCGCGTCGGCCGCGGCATTGTCTGCGGCGACTGCCGGATCGAGCCCAAAGCGGTCCGCGCCAAGTGAATCTGCCCTGCGCGGGATGAAACGCGGAAGCGGCGTCGTTCTCCATGTGAGGGCGGCCACAGCCCTACGGTAAAAAGGAGACCGACATGAAGACTTACATCCTGGCAGCCACTGTGCTGCTCGCAGGCTTGGCAGTTCCAGCTGAAGCCCAGCTTCTCGGAGGCGTCACCGGAGCAGTCGGTGGCGCGGTCAACGGCACGCTTGGCGGCAACCTCGGCGGGACCGGCGCGCTTGGCGGCGTTCTCAATTCCACCGGCAGCGGCAATCTCGGCGGGCTGGGCTCGATCACCAACAGCGTGACCAGCAGCGTCTCTGGATCGGGCAGCGCGTCCGCCAATCACTCGGTCAACTCGAGCAATGGTTCGGCGAGCGGCAACGTCGGCCTCGCCGGCACGGTCACCGGCGCGATCAACTCGGCGACGTCCGCGACTGGCGCCGGCCAGACTCTCGGCCTCGGCGGATCGGCTTCGGGCAACGCATCCGGGGACCAGAATGCCGGCATCGGCCTTCAGGCGCTCGGCACCAACCAGCTTGGCGCGCTCGCCGGCCAAGTCAGCGGGACCGCCACCGGAACGGCCAGCGGAGCGGCCAGCACCGCGGCCAATGCGGCAACCATGACGGGCGGCAACGCGGCCGGCTCGGTCGCGGGCAATATGACCGGCTCCGCCTCGGGCAACGCCAGCGGCTCGGCTTCGGGTAACGCCGACACCAGGGTCCGCAACCACAACAGCAACTAAGCCCAGGTTCCTTCGACAGGGACACCCCAGGCCCGCCGCCCTTGCTCCCCCGGCGGCGGGCCCTTTTATGTGACCGATCGCGCCGCTAATCACCGCGCATGGCGGGCCAACCAATCATCATCCAGCGGCGCGAGAAGTTCGCCGGGCTGATCCTGATGGGCTCGGCTTTGATCGCGCTGATCGCCGCCAACGGCCCGGCCGCGGGCGCTTACCACGCCATCCTTGATCTCCCGCTTGGAATCCTCGACCTCCACCACTGGATTGCCGACGGGCTGATGGCGATTTTCTTCCTGCTGGTCGGGCTCGAGGTGAAGCGCGAGTGGTACGAGGGTCGCCTCTCGACCGCGGCCGAGCGGCGGCTGCCGATCATCGCCGCGGTGGCGGGAATGGCGGTCCCGGCTTTGGTCTATCTCACCGTCACCGGCTTCGATCCGGCGCTGATCCGCGGCTGGGCGATCCCCTCGGCGACCGACATTGCGTTCGCGATTGGCGTATTGGCTTTGCTTGGGCCGCGCGCGCCGCCGTCGATCAAGCTGTTGCTCGTCACCATCGCCATCATCGACGACATCGGCGCGGTCTTAATCATCGCCGTGGCCTACACCGCCAGCCTCGATTGGATCGCGATCGGCATTGTGCTGGTCATCGCCGCCGCCATGATGGGATTGAATCGCCTCGGCGTGCGCCGATTGTGGCCGTACCTGCTCGGTTTCGTCGCGTTGTGGCTGGCGATGCTGGCCAGCGGCATCCACCCGACCATCGCCGGCGTAGTCGCGGCGCTGACCATCCCGCTCGGAACCGGCGAAACCAAATCGCCGCTCAAACGCCTCGAGCACGCCATCCATCCGTGGGTGATGTTCGGCGTCATGCCCTTGTTCGGCCTCGCCAGCGCCGGCGTCGCGCTGACCGGCGGCATCGGCGCCGTCGTCCAGCCGCTGCCGCTGGCGGTGCTGGCCGGCCTGTTCCTCGGCAAGCAATTGGGCGTGTTCGGCGCCATCTGGCTGGCGGTAAAATCGCGCCTTTGCGACGCTCCGCCCGGTGCCCGCTGGGCCCAGCTTTACGGCGCCTCGTTGCTGTGCGGGATCGGCTTCACCATGAGCCTGTTCATTGGCGCGCTGGCCTTCCCGCACTCACCCGAGGAAACCGAAGCCGCCAAGCTCGGTATCCTCGCCGGATCCTTGCTGTCGGCGCTTGCTGGTTGGGCGGTGCTGCGCTTTGCCACGTCGGTCGAAGGTCGGTTGGAGGATAAAGCGGAGGCCGACGAAATCTTTGGCGAGGACCAGTGATGCGTTGCTTCTGGGACGAACGGCAGCGGAGCCATTCGCCCGTATCCGAATTCTTCAACGGAGCGCTCCATCCCGCGGCCGAAACTGCGGACCGGGTCGACGCAATTCTTGCTGCGATCGGCGCCACCGAAAGCCCGCCGGACCTGGGCATGGAGCCGCTCATGCGCGCTCATTCCGCGGACTATCTAGACCTTCTACAGACGGCGCATTCGCAATGGCGCGGGGCGGGGCGCGACGGCGACGCTTTTCCCTATACCTTTCCGGTGGTCGGCCGGCGGCCGCTCAACCTCACCCGGATCGACGCCCGGCTCGGCCTTTACAGCTTCGACACGGCGACCCCGATTGCCGAGGGAACCTGGGTTGCGAGCTACTGGAGCGCGCAAACCGCGCTCGCAGCCATGCAGGCCGTGCTGGACGGCGAGCGCGCCGCCTTCGCGCTGACCCGGCCGCCCGGCCATCACGCCGGCGCCGACTATTTCGGCGGCTATTCCTATATCAACAATGCCGCGATCGTCGCCGAGGCCGCCCTCGCTGCTGGGCGCACCAGGGTCGCGATCCTCGACGTCGATTATCATCACGGCAATGGCACCCAGGACATTTTCACGGGCCGCGCCGATGTCGCCTTCGCTTCGATCCACGCCGATCCCGCGACGGACTACCCCTATTTTTGGGGCCACGCCGATGAAAGCGATGGCAATATCCTCAACCTGCCGCTGCCGCGCGGCACCGACTGGGCGGCCTATGATCCGGCGCTGGTTGTCGCACTCGATTGGCTGGCCAGGACCGAGCCCGCGCTGCTGATCGTCAGCTACGGTGCTGACACCTACGCCGGCGACCCAATCAGTCACTTCGCCCTGGAAACCTCGGACTATGCCTCAATGGCCAAGCGCATCGCCACGCTAGGCCTGCCGACGCTGATCGTGATGGAAGGCGGCTATGCGGTCGACGCGCTCGGCGCCAACGTCGCGGCCTTTCTCGAAGGATTTTAGAGCTTCTCCGTCAGCTCGGGTACGATCTTGAACAGGTCGCCGACCAGGCCGACGTCGGCGACCTGGAAGATCGGCGCTTCCTCATCCTTGTTGATGGCGATGATGACTTTCGAATCCTTCATCCCCGCGAGGTGCTGGATGGCGCCCGAAATGCCAATCGCGATGTAGATTTCGGGGGCGACGATCTTACCCGTCTGGCCGACTTGATAGTCGTTGGGCGCATAGCCGGCATCGACCGCGGCGCGGCTGGCGCCAACCCCGGCGCCAAGCTTGTCAGCCAACGGATCGAGCAGGCCGTGGAACTGTTCGTTGGAGCCGAACCCGCGGCCGCCCGAAACGATGATCTTGGCGCTTGTCAGCTCGGGCCGTTCGCTCTTCGACATTTCCTCGGAAACGAACTTCGACTTGGCGTCGTGCGAGCCGGCGTCGACCGCCTCGACGGTGCCCGAACCGCCGTCGCGCGCCGCTTTCTCGAACGCCGTGCCGCGCACCGTGATAACTTTCTTGGCATCCTTCGAGCGGACCGTGGCGATGGCGTTGCCAGCGTAAATCGGTCGGGTGAACGTATTCTCGTCCTCGACCGACAGGATGTCCGAGATCTGCATCACGTCGAGCAACGCGGCGACACGCGGGGCAATATTCTTGCCGGTCGTGGTCGACGAAGCAAGAAAGGCGTCGTGGTGCCCCATCAGGGCAGCGGCAAGCGGCGCGACGTCCTCGGCCAACTGATGCTGAAGGTGCGCGGCGTCGGCGACATGAACCTTGCCGACACCGGCGATCTTGGCCGCGGCCTCGGCCACCGCGCCGACATCCTTGCCGGCGACCAGCAAATGAACTTCGCCAAGTTGAGCCGCCGCGGTCACCGCCGCCAGCGTCGCATCCTTGACCGCCTTGCCGTCATGCTCGACCAGCACCAGAGTCTTCATGCCGTCACTCCCAGACTCTTAAGCTTGGCCACCAGTTCATCGACCGAGCCAACCTTGACCCCGGCCGAGCGCTTGGCCGGTTCGACCACTTTCAATGTCTCCAGCCGTCGCCCGATATCGACCCCG
Organism: Sphingomicrobium sp.; assembly: GCA_039915275.1. Classification (GTDB taxonomy): domain Bacteria; phylum Pseudomonadota; class Alphaproteobacteria; order Sphingomonadales; family Sphingomonadaceae; genus Sphingomicrobium. Next base: position 758 of record JBDSNQ010000127.1, on the reverse strand, counting down.
AGTTCCTCGGGCGTTTTGGTCACCAGCGGCTTCGACTTGGCCTTCATGATGTTGGGCAGGCTGGCGTAGCGCGGCTCGTTCAACCTCAAGTCGGTGGTGACCACCGCCGGCAGCGTCAGTTGCACCGTTTCCGCCCCACCATCGACTTCGCGCTCGACACTGACGCTGTCGCCCGCAACCTCGACCTTCGACGCGAACGTGCCTTGCGGCCAGCCGAGCAGCGCCGCGAGCATTTGCCCGGTAGCATTGCTGTCGTCGTCGATTGCCTGCTTGCCGAGGATGATCATGCCGGGCTGCTCTTCCGCGGCGATTTTGGCGAGGATTTTGGCGACGCCTAGCGGCTCGACCTCTTCGTCGGTCTGAATCAAGATTGCGCGGTCGGCGCCCATCGCCAGCGCCGTGCGCAGCGTTTCCTGCGCTTTGGCCGGCCCAATCGATACCGCCACGACCTCGGTCGCGATGCCCTTTTCTTTCAGGCGTGTGGCTTCCTCGACGGCGATTTCGTCGAACGGATTCATGCTCATCTTGACGTTGGCGAGGTCGACCCCCGAGCCGTCCATCTTGACCCGCGGCTTGACGTTATAATCGATCACCCGCTTGACCGCGACCAGCAGCTTCATTCGTTCGCTCCCATGAACTTTACGCCGGCACCGCTTGGCGAACCTCGGCGACGATTTTTTTCGCGGCGTCGCCCAGATCATTGGCGGCGACGATTGGCAGGCCGCTCTCGGCGAGGATTTTCTTGCCTTGGGCGACGT
>JBDSNQ010000239.1:0-2429 GCA_039915275.1 Sphingomicrobium sp. | reverse complement strand
GAGGTGCCGACCGTCGCCCCCCGGGGCAAAGCATCGAGCGACGCCGCCCCGATCAGCCGGTCGCGGACATCGCCCCGCGGGCGCATCGCCGCCAGATGGATCTCGGGCGGGCGCACGCTTTCGACGTCCTTCATCGAATGGACGCAGAAATCGACCTCGCGGGCGAGCAGCGCGACATCCAATTCCTTGGTCCACAGCGCCTTGCCGCCAATTTCGGCCAATGGGCGGTCGAGTATCTTGTCGCCGCTGGTCTTGACCGGCACGATTGCAACATAGCCGGCCGGCCAGCGCTGGGCGGTTTCGAGCGCGGCGGCGACCTTGCGCGCCTGCGCCAGCGCCAGCGGCGATCCCCGAGTCCCCAATTTGAGTCCGCCGTTCATGGGCTCACCCCTAGTGCATCGGGGCCGGTTGAGGCAAAGGGCGCCTTCATGCTGATCCTTGGCCTCGAATCCTCGTGCGACGATAGCGCCGCCGCGCTGGTCGGCAGCGACCGACGCATCCTCGCGCACGCCATCGTGTCGCAGGGTGCCGCTCACCAGCCCTATGGCGGAATCGTCCCCGAAATCGCCGCCCGCGCCCATGTCGAGATTCTGCCCGGCCTGATCCGTCGGGTGATCGACGAAGCCGGCGTGCACGTTTCCGAAATCGATGCGGTCGCCGCCACCGCCGGCCCGGGGCTGATCGGTGGCGTCATGGTTGCGCTGCTCGCCGGCAAGGGTCTGGCGCTGGCCACCGGCAAGCCGTTGATCGCCGTCAATCATCTCGAAGGCCACGCATTGTCGCCGCGACTGGTCGATCTCGATCTCGACTTTCCCTACCTGCTGCTGCTGGTGTCGGGCGGGCATTGCCAGCTGCTCGAGGTCGCTGGCGTTGGCCACTACCGGCGGTTGGCGACGACCATCGACGATGCGGTCGGCGAGGCGTTCGACAAGGCCGCCAAGCTGCTGGGCCTCGATTATCCCGGTGGCCCTGCGCTCGAAGCCCTGGCCGCCGAGGGCGATCCCAAAGCGGTGCCGCTGCCGCGGCCCCTATTGGGATCACCCGAACCGCATTTCTCGTTCGCGGGCCTAAAAAGCGCCGTCCAGCGCGCCGTTGTTTCAGAAGGCTTCAAACCCGCTGACATCGCCGCCAGTTTCCAGCAGGCGGTGATCGACTGCCTCGTCGACCGCACCGCCCGCGCGTTGGAATCAAGCGATGCGCCCTCGCTGGTCGTCGCCGGCGGGGTCGCCGCCAATCGCGCCATCCGCGCCGCGCTGGCTGAGCTGGCCCAGAAAAACGCCCGCCGCTTCAGCGTCCCGCCGGCCTGGCTGTGCACCGACAATGCGGCGATGATCGCCTGGGCTGGGGCCGAGCGGCTAGCCGCCGGCCTCACCGATTCGCTCGACGCACCCGCCCGCGCCCGCTGGCCGCTCGACGCATCCGCCGAAAAGGTCCGCGGCGCGGGAGCCAAAGCATGACGATCGAGCGGGTCGCGGTGATCGGCGGCGGCGCGTGGGGCACCGCCTTGGCGCAGGTCATGGCAAAGGGCGGGCGCGAGACCTTGCTGTGGGCGCGCGAGCCCGAAGTGGTCGAAGCGGTCAATGCGAACCACGAGAATCCGGTCTTCCTGCCCGGCCAGACGCTCGATCCGGCGATCCGCGCCACCGGTCACTTGGCCGAGGCTCAGGATGCCGACGCCTGGCTGGTGGTCACCCCGGCGCAGCATATGCGCGCGGTGCTGGCGGAGGCGCCCGATTGCGACAAGCCGCTCATCCTCTGCTCCAAGGGCATCGACGAGGCGAGCGGCCTGCTGCTCCATGACGTCGCCCGCGCCGTTTGCCCCAAGGCGCGCATCGCGGTGCTGTCGGGGCCGACCTTCGCGCATGAAGTGGCCGCCGGCCTGCCGACCGCGGTCACGCTCGCCGCCGACGACCAGGCCCTCGCCGAGCAGCTCCGCCACCGCATCGCCCGGCCCAGTTTCCGCGTCTATCTCAGCGACGATGTGATCGGCGCGGAGATCGGCGGCGCGGTCAAGAACGTGCTGGCGATCGCCTGCGGGGTGGTCGAGGGCAAGGGCCTCGGCCAGAACGCCCGCGCCGCGCTGATCGCGCGCGGTTTCGCCGAGATGGTCCGCTTCGGGCTCGATTGCGGCGCGCGGCGGGAAACGCTCGCCGGCATGTCCGGACTCGGCGACCTCGTCCTCACCTGTTCGTCGACCGCCTCGCGCAATTTCTCGCTGGGCAAGGGCATTGGCGAGGGGCGCTCGGCTGCCGAACTAATGGCCGACCGCCGCACTGTCGCCGAAGGGGCGTTCACCGCTCCGGTCCTCGCCCGCCTCGCCGTCGAGCGCCGCATCGACATGCCGATCGTGGCCGTCGTCGCCGGCCTCCTCGCCGGACAATTCTCAGCCGACCAGGCGCTCGAGCAACTCCTTGCCCGCCCGCCCCGCG
>JBDSNQ010000081.1:0-4106 GCA_039915275.1 Sphingomicrobium sp. | reverse complement strand
CCGACGATCAGCTGGACCGCTCCCGGCGGCAGCAGGCCGCTGTCGATCATCACCCGGAACGCGGCTTCGCACAGGTAGGCCGTCGAGCTGGCCGGTTTGACGATCGCCGGAACGCCCGCGAGCAGGGTCGGGGCGAGCTTCTCGAGCATCCCCCACACCGGGAAATTGAAGGCGTTGATATGCACCGCCGCGCCGTGCAGCGAAGTGTAGATGTGCTGGCCCATGAAGGTGCCGGTCTTCGACAGCGTCTCGAGCGCGCCATCGAGCAGGACAAAAGCGTCGGGCAGCTCGCGGCGGCCCTTGGACGAGAAAGAGAAGAGCGTGCCGGCGCCGCCCTCGATGTCGATCCAGCCGTCCTTGCGGGTCGCGCCGGTCGCATAATTGAGCTCGTACAATTCTTCCTTGCGGGCCATGATCGCCTGGCCGAGGCTTTTGATGATCCGCGCCCGCTGGTGGAACGTCAGCTTGCGTAACGCCGGCCCGCCAACGTCGCGGGCGTGGGCCAGCATGGCGCCGAAATCGATCCCGCCGCTGCCGGTCGTGGCTACTGGGCTGCCGTCGATCGCGCTTGATAGCTCGGCGAGGGCGCCGTCGCCGGGCACCCAGGCGTCCCGGGTGTAGTTCAGCAATTGCACAATTTTCATCGGGCTGTTCCATAATCGCCGGGGCGCCGCACGCCCGCTAACTTCACCATTGTCCCGCACAACAGCGCCATTGTCGTGAACTTAGCGGGGTGAGAGCGGCTGGAAATGCGCAGGCAAGGCAGCAGCAGCGCCATTGGCCCAGCGATGGCAGACGAAATCCTATATTGGAAGCGGAAAGGCGACCACCGGGTTATGGCTGCTTTCCACTCAGTCGCGATCTGAACTGCCGCTTGCAGGTTGCCGCACGTAGTTGCCGCACTTAAGAGCAGACATCGCGTACTGAACGGGGGGCGTGTTGAGCCGGGTCTTTCTGAGTTACGCGCGAGACGATGTTCACGCCGCTGAGCAGCTCGCCAAATTCATCTCGGACGCTGGACACGAAGTTTGGTGGGACCGCCACCTTCAAGGTGGCTCGCGATTCACAGCCGAGATAGACCGAGCCCTTAGAGAGGCAGAAGCGATCGTTGTCCTGTGGTCGGACGCCTCACTAGAGTCTGTCTGGGTTCAAGATGAGGCCGCTGAAGGCAGAGATAGCGGGCGGCTCGTGCCTGTCAGTCTCGGCACGTCGAAGCCGCCGCTTGGCTTCCGGCAGTTCCACACAATCAGTCTGGTATCTGAAGATGGTGAGGGCCGGGCACGTGCGATGGACAATGTTCTTCGTGCAATCGCTGGCACGTGCGGGGCGGATTTAAAGCAGGAGGAGCAGAAGCCAGCAGAGACCGCCAAATCGCGGACCAAGATCTCCGTCTGCGTCTTGCCGTTCGTCAATATGAGTGGGGAGCCGGAGCAGGAGTATTTCAGCGACGGCATTACGGAAGACATTATAACCGATCTGTCCAAGGTCTCGTCGCTGTCCGTTATCGCACGCAACACGGCTTTCACCTTGAAGGGCCAATCTCTCGACCTGCTGGAAGTCGCCAGAAATCTCCGCGTCAGCCACATCTTGGAGGGTAGCGTCCGGAAAGCCGCTAACCGCGTGCGCATAACTGCTCAGTTGATCGATGGCACAGAGGGCGATCACATCTGGGGCGACCGCTACGACCGGGATCTTATCGACATTTTCGAAATCCAAGATGAAATCTCAAAGGCCATCGTTAGCGTTCTGAAGGTGAAGCTACTTCCGCAGGAAAAGGAGGCCCTCGAAGAGCGCGGAACGACCAACGTCGCAGCTTACAATCTCTATCTGATGGCGCGACAGCAATGGATCAGTGGCGGGTTTAGTGACCCACGCCGTCACGAACGTATCATTCGGCTGTGCCGCGAAGCGACGCTCCTTGATCCGGAATATGGTCCCGCTTGGGCGCTCTTGGCCCTAACGCAGGCGCTGCTGCGCTTCTGGCACGGAAAAGAAGTGGATGCCTTGCCCGCAGCCGAGCGAGCAATAGCAATCAATCCAAAGCTGCCGGAAGGCTATTGTGTAAAGGCCCGCTATCTCGAGGAAGAAGGCCGCATTGAAGAGGCCGAACAGCTCATGCGCCTCGCGCTTCAGTTGGCGCCACAATCGTGGGAGGCCAATCGCGAACTGGCGGTATTTCTATACAGGCATGGCAGGATAAGTGAGGGCATACCCTTTTTCGAGAAAGCAGCTTCCCTGATGGAGAGCGATACCTCGAGCGCAGCCATGCTAACCAGCAGCTACAAGGTAGTGGACGACCCGGACAAGCTCCGCGAAGCGGCGCTAATGTGCGTGAAGCGCGCAGAGCGGGCTATAGCCTTGGATCCACGCAGTGGAGTGGAGTTGGCGTGGGGCAGCGGTGCGCTAGTGGACCTCGGCGAACATGAGCGTGCCCGGGACTGGATCCGCCGGGCTGTCTTGGTCGATCCTGACAATGACTCTATGCGCTACAATCTGGCCTGCGCCTTAGCGGCCGATCTTCATGATAGCGACGCAGCAATTCAGATCCTTGAGCCTTGGTTTGACCGATTGCCAACCAACACGCAGATCCGCCACCTCGAAGCAGATCCAGACTTATCGACCATCCGCGCCGACCCGCGCTTCAGGAGAATGCTTGCCCAAGCGAAGGCGCGACTGGGGGTTACGGCAAAGACCTCTGCCTAGCGTCCGCTTTCGACCCATTGCGGACATCGCGGACGGGATTGAACGACGTTGTGTCTTCGTCGGCGCCCTCTAGAAGAACGCGCGGGGAGGAGCATTGCATGATCGAACCGGTGCGACCGATCGCGATTGCCGACATCGAAGCGGCGCGGGCGCGGATTGGGGGGACTGTGCTGCGCACGCCGTTGGTCAAACTCGACCTTGGCCCGGACGGTCCGGACATTCGCCTCAAGCTCGAGAATCTCCAGCCGACCAATGCTTACAAGATCCGCGGCGCGGCCAATGCGGTCGCCGGGCTGTCGGACGACGAGCGCGCCCGCGGCGTGTGGACGATCAGCGCCGGCAACGCCGGGCAGGCGGTGGCTTATGCGGCGCGGAAAGCGGGTATCGCCTGTTCGGTGGTGACGATCGAGACCGCGCCGCAGACCAAGCTCGAGCGGATGCGGGCGCTCGGCGCGACCATCGTCCCGGTGTCCTACGCGGACGCCTGGCAAGCGGCTGAAGCGCATGCTTTCGACGGCATGGACGGCACCTTCATTCACCCGTTCGACAATCATGATTTCATCGCCGGGCACGCTACCATGGGACTCGAAATCCTCGAAGATGCGCCCGACGTGCGCGCGGTGATTGCGGCGATCGGCGGCGGCGGGCTGATCACCGGCGTCGGCAGCGCGATCAAGGCGCTGCGGCCTGACGTGCGGATATTGGGGGCAGAGCCGGAAACCGCCGCGCCTTACTCGCTGTCGCTGCGCGAAGGCGGGCCGCGCAAGTTCACCGATTGGACGGCGTCGTTCGTCGATGGCGCCGGCGGGCAAAGCGTCACCGCGCGAATGTGGGAGCGGATGCAGGCGGTGGTCGACGGGTCGATCATTGTCTCGCTTGATCAAGTGCGTGGGGCGATGCGGCTGATGGCCGAAAAAGCGCGGGTGATCTCTGAAGGTGCCGGCGCTTTGGCTTTGGCTGCGGCGTTGACCGGCGAGGCCGGTGAGGGACCGATCGTGTGCATCATTTCGGGCGGCAACATCGACCTCAAGAAATTCGCCGAATTGGTCGCCGAATAATCAACGCCCGGTGAATTTGGCCGGGCGCTTTTCGAGGAAGGCGGCGACGCCTTCGTGATAATCCGCAGTGTAGCCCAAACGGCGCATCTCGTCGCGCTGGCGGGTGAGCTCCTGGTCAAGGCTATGGCTCCAGGACGAGCGAATCATCGACTTGATTGCTGCGAGCCCGAGCGGGGGCAGCGACGCGAGTTTGGCGGCCAACGCATCGACTTCGGCGTCGAGTGCTTCGTCGTCGACCGCCTTCCAGATCAGGCCCCATTCGGCGGCGGTTTCGGCCGGCAGCGGTTCGCCGGTCAGCGCGAGGCCGAGGGGCGGAAGGCTCGCCAGCTTGGCCGCGAGCGCGTC
>JBDSNQ010000104.1:0-12825 GCA_039915275.1 Sphingomicrobium sp. | reverse complement strand
AGCTGCTCGACGTCGCGCTGCAGCCGCACCAGCACTTCCTGCTTGATGTTGACGTTCAAATTGATCTCGATCGGCTTTTCCGGCGTCTTGACCGAAATGCAGCCGGTCAGCGCCATCGTCAGCGCAGCTGCGCCGAGTGCTGCGGAACGGCTAATGTGATGTTTGATCATGGCTCATCTCTCGCTTGGCGGGGGTGGTTTGGTGGACATTTCGACTTTCTCCTGGACCGGGGTTTGGGTCTGGGTCTGCTGTTCTTCGAGCCGGCGCACTTCGGTGACGATGCCCGGGACCTCGTCGAGCGGGTGCGGCAGCACGACCGAGATCACCTGGCGCGGGTCGCGGAACGCCTTGGCGGTCGCGATCAGCGCCCGGAACGGCCCGCGGATGGTGACATTGAACTTCAACGGCAGCCGGTAAATTGCGCGGATGAACTTGGCGGTCTTGCTTTCGCCCAGGCCAACCCCGTCGATCGTCAGCCGCGTCGCGAATTCGCCGGCGAGGTCGCCGTCCAGCCGCACGATCATCGATTTGAAGCGCAAATTCCTCAAGGCATCGAAGGCGACGTTGCCCATCGTGCCCAAATTGGCGCGATTGACCACGCCATTATAGGCCAGCATGCCGCCGGGAGCGCGGGCATCGAGCCGGCCGCCGACGATCCGCCCGCCATTTTCGTCGAAGATCATCGGCAGCACGCCATCGAACACGCCGGTCGCGCCGATTTCCTTGAACCCGAGACTATCGACGAACACCTTGGCGTCGAGGCCGACGACTTCGAACGTCAGCCGCTTGGCGCTGGGCTTGCCGAAATTCAGGACCGTCTCGCGCAGGATCAGGCGGCCGCCCATGAATGGCCACTCGCCGCGCTCGATCTGGACCAGCTGGCCCGGCAGCAATTGATAATGGATGACCCCGTTCTCGACCAGGATGCCGGGGTTGATCGAGGCGACCGTCGCGGTCTGCCCGGGCAGGGTCGCCAGGCCCAGCAAGTCGCTGAAATGGATCTTTCCTCGCAATCCGGTCACCGGCCCGAAAGGCGCCGCGAGGTCGATCCCCGCAGTGGTAAAATCGCCGGTCGAGGTCACTTTCGACCCGGTCCAGTCGATCCGGCCCTGGCCCATCACCGTGCCCTGGACCAGCGCGATCACGCCTTCGGTCAGGCGGGTCAGTTCTTCGGGCTGCAAACGCTCGCCAAAGGTGATGCCCGGCACGTCGAGGCTGGCGTGCCCGACCCCGCTCGCCAGCGCATGCTCGATGGTCACGTCGGTGACCTTGGTCCCGCTTGCCGGATAGTTGAGCGATCCGTTGGCCCGCACCATGCCGTTGGCGAGCAGGAAGTGAACATTGTCGCTGTGCAGCGGATAGAAGCGCGGTTCGGCTGCCCGGTCGGACACCGTCATCGCGCCGTCGACGGCGAGGTCGCCCTTGTACGCCCGCCACCGCCCGTCGATCGCGCTCATCGCCAGTGGCACGCTACCGATGGTCGAGCGTCCGCCGGAGAATGTCCCGCCGAGCCCGCTACCGGCCAGGCTGCCCTGAAGCTTCTGGGCGTCGAAGATGATCGGCGAGGTCGGCCGGCCGAGCCGCAGCGCCAGCGCGTTGAGCGCGAACCGCGAATTTTCGATGCGGCCGCTGGCAGCGGTCAGATGCAACGGCGATTGGCCCAGCCGGCCGTTGAGCATCGGGCGATTGAACAGCGCCGAAATCCGTGCCGCCCCCCCGGCCGCCTTGGAAATGATGGCCGATCCTAGCGGACATACCGGCAGATTGGTCGGGCCGAACTGAAGCGCTCCCGTTTTGAGATAAGCGAAACCGACCACGGCGCAGCCGGTCCCGAACGCAAAACCGCCGCCGCTGCCCAGCCGTCCATTGATCGGTATCCTCAAACCCTGGACTCGCCCGCTGGAGAATGGGCCGTCGAGCAAGGCGACCGTGCTCACCTGGGTCGAGCCGTCGCGGGCGCCGGTGAAGCGGATCGGGGTCAGCGCCAATCGCGAGCCCTGCGCGGCGTAGGGCGCGAATTCGGCGAGGCCGCTGATCGGTCCGCCGTTGCGCGGCTGGTGAAGCGCAATGCGGCCGGTCGGCAAGCCGCCGCCGGTCGTTACGATACTGCTGTCGATGCGAATACGTCCGGTTGGCCAGTAATAAGTCACGCCGTCGCCGCCGGTCACGCTCACCCGCGCGTCCAGCGGCCCCGAGACATCGGCGCTTTCGATCCGGGCCGCGCCGCCACCCGGGAAATTGACCAGCCGGATGCCGCCGGAGGCATCGAAATTCCTGGCAGTGCGGCTGATCGCGGCGCCAATTGCCGTTGCCACCGGCCCAATCGGGGTCTTGGCGGCGGCGGCGAGCGGGCCGGTCACGGTTCCCAGCATGGCCGGCGCAAGCGTTGCATTATTGGCCACATAATCGCCCACGAACACCAGGCTGCCGCCGGTAACGTCGATCCGGTAATGGCCGGCGAGATGGGTCCGATCGGCGAAGATGCTCGCCAGGCGCGCCGCCTGCGCGGACAGCGTGACCGAGCCGTAGGTCGCCTTGGGACTGCCGCGGAAGCTGAGGTCGCCGACGAAAGCCGCCAGCCCATTGTCGCCGGCGGTCAGCGTTCGGATCGCCATCCGGCCGTTGCCGTCATAGCTGGTGAACGATTCGTTGAAGCGGCTGTTGATGTCGAACCTCGGCTCGACGATCACCAGGCGGCTCTTGGGGCAATTGAGCTGGCCCAGGGTCAGTGGGCCGTCGATGTGGGGATGGCGCGCCTCCACCGTGACCGCGGTATTGGCCCTCAGCCGGATGATTTCGCACCGGCCCGGCACCAGGCGCGGGCTGGTTGCCACCATCCGCCCCTTGAAGCCTCCGGTCAGATTGCCGGCCCCTTGCAGCGCCACGCCCAGCGACCCGAACGGAGTCGCCAAAGCGATACTGGCGTCGGCGACATCGAGCACGAAATTGGGCAATGTGAACGGCTTGCCGCTCGGCGGTGGCAGCAATTTGTCGACCTGGCCCCAGCTCACCCGCCCGTGCACCAGCCGCCCGCGAAGCCGCACACCGCGCGCCAATACGCGGTAGATTTCGACGCTGCCGTTCCATTTGATCCGGGTCTGGATCTGCGCGAAGCGCGCGGTGAGGTCGGGCCGCCGGGGATTGCCGATCACCAGATTGCTGACCTGCTGGGTGCGCAGACCGACCCGGTCGAGCTGGTAGGTCGCGGCCACTCCGCGCTGGGCGAATTCGCGCTGGAGAAACCCGTTGGCGATCGGCCGGCGCGCGATCCACAGCGCGGCGAGCGCGACCAGCAGCACCAGGAGCAAGCCGATTCCCGCGGTCATGGCGATTCGGCGCCCGCCATAGGTGCGCACGGCCACGGCTCCGGAGCTCACGCGGCTCGGTCGTCCATTGTCGCTCGGGTTAGTCATTAATTTTTACAAACCCCCGCGAGCCAGCCCCGTTCCGTCACCGGCACGATCTTGCTCGCTTGCATGGCGCGCGCCATGTTCCTAGCCTCGCTAGTCATGGGGGACCAACCCACCGCCGGCGCCGGCCACCGCGCGCGCCTTCGCAAGCGACTGTTCGAGGGCGGTCCCAAAGCGCTGCTCGATCACGAGCTGATTGAATATCTGCTCGCGCTCGCCATCCCCCGCCGCGACACAAAAGACCAGGCCAAGGCGCTGATCGCCCAGTTCGGCGGAGTCGGACCATTGCTCTCCGCCGACGCCGATACGCTGACTCGCGCCGGCCTCACCGAAAACACCGTCGCCGCGCTCAAGATCGCCGAGGCGACGGCCTTGCGGCTCTTGGAAAAGCGCATCGAGGGCCGTCCCTTGCTGTCGAACTGGGAAGCACTCGGCGATTATCTCCAGGCGGCGATGGCCCATAAGGCGGTCGAGGAAGTGCGCGTGCTGTTCCTCAACGCCAAGAATTTGCTGCTCGCCAACGAGGTGATGTGGGGCGGCTCGGTCGACGAAGCCTCGGTCCATGTCCGCGAAGTCATCAGCCGCGCGATTGCGCTTGGCGCGACCGCTTTGGTCATTGTCCACAACCACCCGAGCGGTGATTCGACGCCGAGCACCCAGGACATCCGCCTGACCCGCAACCTGGTCGAAGCCGGCAAGCATATGAAGATCACCATCCACGACCACATCATCGTCGGCTCTCAAGGCCGCACCAGCCTGAAAGCGCTAGGTCTGATTTGATTGACGAAACCCCGAGCCCGCTTTCGACCCATTGCGGACATTACGGCGCGTTTTGAATGCCCAGCCGCTCCTTGGTCGCCGTGATCATTTCCCTAAATCGAGGCTTGTTGCGCACGCGAATCAAATCGGGGTCGGCCTCTGTGTGTTTAATCTGTGAGGCAGTATTCACGATCTCGAAATAGGGCTTGAGAACATCCAGCGCAGCTTCATCGTCTTTCAGGCCAACGGTCAGCGTGCAAGCCATGTTGTAGCGCATGGCCAAGTTCTCCGGGTCGAGAAGAAGGCCACGTTCTATCCATTCGCGAGCGCGCTCCTCCTCGCCCATCAACGCAAGCGCAAACGCACCGTTAGCGATCGCAGAGCCGTTCGTTGGGTCGTGCGCGAGCGCCCGCTCCGAGCGCTCAAACGCTACTTTCGCCGCGCGCTTAGTCGCTTCAGTGTCCCCGATTGCCATGTAGCAGGTCATCAGCATGGCCGGATTGTAGTAGTCAGTGCTCACGAGCGAGGCAGCTTTCTCGAAATATGGAATGGATTCCTCGACACGACCTTGCCTGAACAGCATTCTCGCGGCTTCACGATTCACCTCCCATGATTCTGGATCGCCGCTAAGAGCAGCTTCAATGAGCGCATTCGCTTCCGCCTGCTGGCCGTCCTCCTCCAGGTATCGCGCTTTCACGCACAGCGCTTCAGGGACATCGGGTTTGATTGACAATGCACGCTCTGCGGCCGGCAAGGCATTTGCATCCTTACCATGCCAAAAGCGTAATTCGGCTTGGGCGATCGCCATGAGCGCCCACGCCTCTACATAATCGGGATCAAGCTGAACTGCTTGCTGGCAAATTCTCGCAATTGCTTCATCCCGCTTGAGATCGCCAAACGTGCCACCTACCCACTGCTGCCGCGCCATCAGATAGATCCTATAGGCTTCAGCATTGGAGGTACCGCGACTTTCGATGGCTTTCTTCTCTTCAGGCAGCAGCTTTAATTGCAACGCCTCGACGATGGCGTGCGATATTTCGTCCTGGATCACGAATATGTCAGTGAGATCGCGGTCGTATCGCTCCGCCCATAGGTGCCGGCCGGTGTCGCCGGCGACAAGCTGCGCGCTGATCCTGAGGCGACTCCCTGATTTGCGAACGCTACCCTCAAGGACGTGGCTCACGTCGGTTGTCCGGGCGACTTCCTTGACGTCAATATCCTTGCCCTTGAATGCAAACGCGGTGTTACGGGCGACAACAGACAGGGCGGAGACCTTCGACAGGTCAGTGATAACGTCCTCGGTAATGCCGTCGCTGAAGTATTCCTGCTCGGCATCATCACTTAGGTTCAGGAATGGCAGCACGCAGATCGAAATCGACAAGGGAGCGCCTGCAGCGGCGGACGGGCTTGGCTGGGCCTCTTCCCCGGCCAGCTTCGCTATGGCCGCGAGGACATCGTCGATTGGCTCCTTCTTACCCTCCGTTGTCCACGATGACAGGTCGATGCATTGGAGCTGTCGAAAACCGAGTGGCGGCTTCACGGAATCGATCACCGCAGGGACCAGCCTGCCCGAATCTCGTCCCTCTGCCGCTTCGTCTTGCACCCAGGCGGAGGCAATCGACGCCGAACTCCACAGCACCATTACGATCTGCGCGTTCTTCAGCTCGCGATCGATCTCGGTGCCGAAGTTGGCGCCGCCGTGCACGTGGCGGTCCCACCACACGGCTTGACCCGCGTCGCTCAAGACGCCTGCAAGCTTGCGTGCCGTCTCAGCGTCTTCACGCGCGTAGCTTAAGAAGACTCGCGCCATTCGTTTCCCCTGGACCGAAGCGATGATTGTGCCCTTAACGGTCAAAGGCTTCAAGGCCTTGCGCCGGATGTCCGCTTTCCACCCAAAGCGGTCATTCGCCTCGCCCAGATGCAAGCCATGCTTCTGTCTGATTTGATGCGGCGCGGCGCCTCTGCTAGCCGCCTCAGCCATGGTCCCACGCTACTCCCGTCCGGAAATTACCGCGATCTGGTCGGCCCAAAACCGCTATCGCATCTGGTTCGCGATCGAGGTGTTCGCCGCCGAGGCGATGGGCCGTAGCGGAGCGATCCCGGCCGATGACGCGACCAAAATCCGCGCCGCTTTTGACGCCGACGTGCTGGGCGAGATCGATATCGCGGCGATCGACGCGATCGAGGCGGTGACCAAGCACGACGTCATCGCCTTCCTCACCTGGGCCGGCAGCAAGCTCGGACCCGAGGCCCGCTACCTCCACCAGGGGATGACCAGTTCCGACGTGCTCGACACCGCGCTGGCGGTGCAGCTCAAGCAGGCGTCGGACCTGCTGCTCGTCGACCTCGACCAACTGCTGGCCGTGCTCAAGCGCCGCGCGATCGAGCACCAGCACACCCCGACCATCGGCCGCAGCCACGGCATCCACGCCGAGCCGACCAGCTTTGGCCTCAAGCTGGCGCAAGCTTATGCCGAGTTCGACCGCTGCAAGGCGCGCCTGGTCGCCGCCCGCGAAGACATCGCGACCTGTGCCATCTCCGGCGCGGTCGGCACCTTCGCCAACGTCTCGGCCGACGTGGAAGCCCATGTCGCCGCCGAATTGGGGCTGACCATCGAGCCGATTTCGACCCAGATCATCCCGCGCGACCGCCACGCGATGTATTTCGCGACCCTCGGCGTCATCGCTTCGTCGATCGAGCGGTTGGCGACCGAAATCCGCCACCTCCAGCGGACTGAAGTGCTCGAGGTCGAGGAATATTTCTCCCCCGGGCAAAAGGGCAGCTCGGCGATGCCGCACAAGCGCAACCCGGTGCTGAGCGAGAATCTCGCTGGCCTCGCCCGCATGGTCCGCAGCGCGGTCACCCCCGCGCTTGAGAATGTCGCTTTGTGGCACGAGCGCGACATTTCGCACTCGTCGGTCGAGCGCTTCATCGGCCCCGATGCGACCATCACGCTCGATTTCGCGCTGGCGCGGTTGACCGGCCTGATCGACAAATTGCTGATCTACCCCGAACGGATGCGTAAGAATCTCGACCGCATGGGCGGCCTCGTCCATTCGCAGCGCGTCCTGCTGGAGCTGACCCAGGCCGGGCTCAGCCGCGAGGATGCCTACGCCCTGGTCCAGCGCCACGCGATGAAGGTGTGGGAGGCGGACGGCCAGGCGTCGCTGCTCGACCTTCTCACGGCCGACGCCGAGGTCACCGACCGAATTCCCCCGGCCGAGCTCGAGGCGCTGTTCGACCTCGACCATCACCTGCGTGCCGTCGACGCGATTTTCGCCCGGGTCTTTGGCAAAGCCATTTAGTCATTTTGCGCGGTACGATCTGGCGTTATGATGCGTTGTGAGGGCGACATGGCGCAGGACACCGAGACAGTTGACCAACTTCGCACGCGCGGCGCGAGCCTGGCGACGGTCGATCAAGCGCAATTCCAGGCGGCCGGTTTCCTCATCCAGATGTCGCTCGACTGGATCATCTGCCGCGCATCCGAGAACATCGACGATTTCATCGGTGAATCGCATGTCACTTTAATCGAAGAACCGCTCAGCCGCTTCGTCCAGGCCCAGGCGCTGCACGACCTTCGCAACCTGTTCTCCCGCCTCAGCGGATCGACCGGCATCGCCCGCGCCTATCGCGTCCGCCTGACCGACGATCGTCCGCGCTTCGACATCACTTTCCAGGTCAGCGAAGGCCGCGTGCTGCTCGAAGCCGCGCCCAGCCCCAAGCGCGGGGTGGGCATAGCGCTGGGCTCGGTTGGCGGCCTGATCGACAGCCTCGGCGGGCGCAGCGGCCCGGCGCTGCTGGAGGGAGCGGCGCGGCGGCTGCGCGCGCTGACCGGCTACGACCAATGCTCGATCCAATACGGGGATCAAAGCGCGCACAGCAGCCGCGAGAGTTCGTCGGACACCGCCAACATCGTCGACTTGCCCGGGATCTTGGCTGACACGGCCGACGCGCCGGTTGCCATTTTTCCGCACCGGCCGGGCGACCACTCGCTTGCCCGAGCCCTCCTGCGGTCACCCTCGCCCGAGTCGCTGCTCCAGCTGCGCGTTCATCAGATTTGCTCGGCGATGAGCATCCCGCTGACCTTCGAAGGTCAGACCGTCGGCCGCATCCGCTGCGAATCCCGCTCTCCCGTCCAACCCAATATCGAGCTTCACGCCGCCGCCGAACTATTCGCGCAAATGCTCGCCCTGCGCCTCGAAGTCGACCGCCTGCGCGGTGATCAATCCTCCCCCTCGGGGGGAGGTGTCAGCGCGAAGCGCTGACGGAGGGGGAGAGGAACTCTCCGGCCCCAAGGAGACCATCAAAAAAGCCAAGCGCTTCCGCTCGACAATGTCCCTACCCGAGGTGCTTCTCTGGCAAGCGCTTCGCAAAAAGCAGGTGGGCCTTCGATTCCGTCGCCAGCACCCGGCGGGCCCCTACGTGCTCGACTTCTATTGCGACGCAGCGAAACTTTGCGTCGAGGTTGATGGCAGCCAACATGGCTATAGCTTGAAACGCGACGCGGCCCGTGACCGATGGCTGGCTGAGCGAGGCGTACGCACTGTTCGCATCCAGGCAAAGGACGTTTTGAACAACTTAGACGCAGTCATACGGTTGATCGGTTCGCACGCCCCCTCCGACGCGCTGCGCACGCCACCTCCCCCCGTGGGGGAGGATAATTAGGCGGCGAAGCTGTCGCGGATGCGCTGAAAAAAGCTTTTTGACGCCGGGCTTTCGTCGCCGGTCTCGGTCGTCCTGAACTCCTCGAGCAGCGTCTTTTGTTTGGCGCTCATCCGCCGCGGGGTTTCGACCAGCACGCGAGCGACCAAATCGCCGCGGCCGTGGCCGTTCAAGACGCTCATGCCGGCGCCGCGCTGGCGCAGCTGTTCGCCCGACTGAATGCCGGCGGGAATCTTGATCTCGATGCGGGCGCCGTCGACCCCCGGCAGGCTGATCGACCCGCCCAGCGCGGCGGTGGTAAAGCTCACCGGGCATTCGGCGATCAGCGTCGTGCCGTCGCGCGCGAACAGTCCGTGGCGCTTCATGTGGACGAAGATGTAAAGATCGCCGTTGGCGGCGTTGCGGACCCCCGCCTCGCCCTCACCGGAGACGCGAATTCTTGTGCCTTCATCGACCCCGGCGGGGATTTTCACCGAGATAGTGCGGCGCTTGAGCGCTCGCCCTTCGCCGTCGCAGGCTGGGCACGGATCGGCGATCGTTTCGCCACTGCCGCGGCAGGTCGGGCAGCCGCGTTCGACGACGAAAAATCCCTGCTGGGCGCGGACCTTGCCGGCGCCGTTGCAGGTCGCGCAGGTTTGCGCCCGACTTTGCCCGCTGGCGCCGCGGCCTTCGCACGCGTCGCACTTCGCCAGCGCCTCGACCGCAATTTCGGATTCCTTGCCGGCGAACGCTTCCTCCAGGCTCAGTTCAAGATCATAGCGCAAATCGGCGCCGCGGGCGGCATTCTGGCGCTGCCCGCGCGGGTCCATGAACTCACCGAAGATCGACGAGAAGATGTCGGAAAAGCCTTCGAATCCGCCGCCACCGCCGGCTCCGAACGGATCGCCGCCGTTCTGGAACGCCGCCTTGCCGAAGCGATCATAGGCGGCGCGCTTCTGCGGGTCCTTGAGGCACTCATAGGCCTCACTGATTGATTTGAAGCGCGCTTCCTGGTCGGTGCAGCCGCCGTGGCGATCGGGGTGGCATTCCTTGGCCAGCCGCCGGTACGCGGCCTTGATCGCCGCGTCATCCGCGCCGCGCTGCAGTCCCAGCAGTTCGTAATAATCCCCGTCGACCATCACGGCTCCCCGCCATGGCTACGGAGCGCCGGCCGCTCAGCCGGCGCCCAGCCTCGCATCAGCCCTTCGGCTCTTCGTCGACTTCGGAGAATTCGGCATCGACCACCTCTTCATCGGCGACCGCCTCCGAAGCCTCGGCGTCGGCCCCTTCAGCACCCTCGGGCTGCGCCTGCGCCTGGCCCTGCTCGTAGATCGCCTGGCCGAGCTTCATCGCCGCCTGCGTTAGCGCTTCGGTCTTGGTCGTCATCGCCTCGGCGTCGCCGCTTTCGACCGCGGTCTTGGCCTCGGCGAGCGCGGTTTCGATCTCGGTCTTCACTTCGGCCGAAACTTTATCGCCATGCTCTTTAAGCTGCCCCTCGGTCGAATGGATCAGGCTCTCGGCCTGGTTCTTGGCCTCGGCCTCGGCGCGGCGCTTCTTGTCCTCGTCGGCGAATTGCTCGGCTTCCTTGACCATCTTGTCGATGTCGCTGTCGTTCAAACCGCCCGACGCCTGTATGCGGATTTGCTGTTCCTTGCCGGTGCCCTTGTCCTTGGCGCTGACGTTGACGATGCCGTTGGCGTCGATGTCGAAGGTGACCTCGATCTGCGGCACGCCGCGCGACGCCGGCGGAATCCCGACCAGGTCGAACTGGCCGAGGACCTTATTGTCCGCCGCCATCTCGCGCTCGCCCTGGAAGACCCGGATGGTGACCGCGCTCTGGTTGTCGTCGGCGGTCGAGAACACCTGGCTCTTCTTGGTCGGGATGGTCGTGTTGCGGTCGATCATCCGGGTGAACACGCCGCCCAAAGTCTCGATACCCAGCGACAGCGGGGTCACGTCGAGCAGAAGCACGTCCTTGACGTCGCCCTGCAGCACGCCGGCCTGGATCGCGGCGCCCATCGCCACCACTTCGTCGGGGTTGACGCCGACATGCGGCTCCTTGCCGAAAAACTCCTTCACCACTTCGCGCACCCGCGGCATGCGGGTCTGGCCGCCGACCAGCACCGCTTCGGCGATGTCCTTGGCGGTCAGTCCGGCGTCCTTGAGCGCCTTCTTGCACGGGTCGAGCGTGCGGTTGACGAGATCGGCGACGAGCTTCTCCAGGTCGGCCCGGGTGATGGTCTCGACCAGGTGAAGCGGGGTAGTCTGTCCGCCTTCCATGCGCGCGGTGATGAACGGCTGATTGATCTCGGTCGACGCGGCCGACGACAGCTCGATCTTCGCTTTCTCGGCGGCTTCCTTCAAACGCTGCAGCGCGAGCCGATCGCCGCGCAGGTCGATGCCTTCCTTGGCCTTGAACTTGTCGGCCAGGAATTCGACGATCTTGGCGTCGAAGTCCTCACCGCCCAGGAACGTATCGCCGTTGGTCGACTTGACCTCGAACACGCCGTCACCGATCTCGAGGATCGAGATGTCGAACGTGCCGCCGCCAAGGTCATAGACCGCGATCGTCTTGCCGTCCTGCTTCTCAAGCCCGTAGGCGAGCGCCGCCGCAGTCGGCTCGTTGATGATCCGCAACACTTCCAACCCGGCGATCTGGCCGGCGTCCTTGGTCGCCTGGCGCTGGGCGTCGTTGAAGTAAGCGGGAACCGTGATCACCGCCTGGGTGACGGTCTCGCCGAGATAGGCCTCGGCGGTTTCTTTCATCTTCTGGAGAATGAAGGCCGAGATCTGCGACGGCGAATAGTCCTTGCCGCCGGCATGGACCCACGCGTCGCCATTGGGGCCCTTGACGATCTTGTACGGCACCAGCTCGGTGTCTTTCTTGGTGATCGGGTCGTCGAACCGGCGGCCGATCAGGCGCTTGACCGCGAACACGGTATTGTCGGGGTTGGTCACCGCCTGACGCTTAGCCGGCTGGCCGATCAGCCGCTCACCGTCCTTGGTGAAAGCGACGACCGACGGCGTGGTGCGCGCACCTTCCGCATTTTCGATGACCTTGGGCTTGCCGCCTTCCATCACTGCGACGCAGCTGTTGGTGGTGCCCAAGTCGATTCCGATGACCTTGGCCATATGTCTTCCCTCTTCATTGCCCCTCAGCCGCCGCGAGGCAGCCGAACACTTGATTTCGCTGGCGATATAGGTGGCCTTACGCCGACGACAAGGCGTGCGGCGGAAGCTTCGCGCCAGCAGTTTCTTGTTCTATTCAGAAGCACGGGGGTGCGCGTGGAAGCATTGGCAAGCGGCGATTGGCTCAACCGCGAGCGCGTGGTGCGGATTGCCGCCATCTCCGGCCTTGGCACGCTCGCCGTCCTCATCTGGCTGTTTGCCTTCTCGCACGGCACTCTCGACCCGTTGGGGCGGCCGCTCGGCACCGACTTCTCCGATGTCTGGGCCGCAGGCAAAATGGCGCTGGACGGCCGCGCGGCGGACGCCTGGACCTGGTCGCAACATTATGCGGTTCAGCAGGCGGTCCACCACAAGGCCGACGTCGACTTCTACGGCTGGCATTACCCGCCGCCGTTCCTACTGATCGCCGCGGCGCTCGCGACCCTCCCTTATGTGCCGGCGTTGATTGTGTGGCAGCTGGCGACGCTCGCCCCATTCACCTGGATGATGACCCGCCTCGTGCCGCTGCGCGAGACGGTCCTGCTGACCCTGGCGGCCCCGGTGACGATGGTCTGCCTGACCCACGGCCACAACGGCTTCCTCACTGCGCTCCTGCTCGGCGGCTGGCTCATGCTGCTCGACCGCCGGCCGGTCGTCGCCGGACTGCTGTTCGGTTGCCTGATCTACAAGCCGCAGTTCGCGCTGATCCTGCCGCCGTTGCTGCTGGCGACGCGCAACTGGCGCGCAATCACCGGCGCGATTCTTTCCGCCGGCCTGCTCGTCGCCATCACGCTCGCGATCTGGGGCTGGCCGGTATGGCAGGCGTTCCTCGACAGCCTGCCGC